>NZ_JANGBZ010000017.1:0-60958 GCF_024462915.1 Clostridium sp. DFI.5.61 | reverse complement strand
GTAAGCGTCAAATATAATATGAGATAAAAAGAACGAGAGCAGCCAATACTTTGTCTGCTCTCATTCTTTGCTTCTGGAAGCAATAAAAATTTTGAGACTACAATTTAAGCAGGGCGCTCAAATTCGTCAGAGCAGACTGCATGGAAAAGTACAGCAAGAAATTCAGCGGAACGCAAGCGCCTGTCAAGGTGTCTATGGGAAAGAGATTCCAACAAGGGGAGATTGTGCTTCCAGGCAATAGTAGATACAGTTCGAATATTTCGTTCCACCGCCTTCCAGTTCGTCCCATACTTCCTGGCGACATCGGGATACAGCCACTTTGTCACCAACAAAAGCCTGTCTTGCTGTTCCACGCACAAAGATACTGCATAAGCGGTATGGAGAAATCCTTTGTAATTAGCGGATATTCCAAGCTGGTATAATAGATCACAAATGGCTGAGGAGGCAACCATCGTATCATCTCCTTATATGGTTTCTAAAGACTTTATTAAATATTTCAATCCCTTTTAAGTGGAGATTAGAACATCATCCTTGTCAAGAATATTGAGTGCTGATTTTTGCCCGGGGTAGATGATCTGGGCGTGCTTGTACCAACGCCAATCCAGGCGTTGTCCGCAATGGTCACAAAAGTTCTGGCCTTCACGTTCCAAAGTGGCCATACACGCGGGACAGACAGGAAATGTGGTCAATCCGGCCGGGGATGTAAAAGCCATTGCTTGAGAAACCAGGAGCGGTTTGTTGCGCAGCAGCAACTTTGTAGTCGATTCAGGCGGAATATCAGACATTCCGAATATGTCAGGCGAGTCTCGGAAAAGAAAACCAGGGTCACGCTCAATGAATTCAAAAAACGGGATATCGGATTGAATGTAGACAGCTAGATAGGTAATAAAAACGCTGGGATCTGGTTCCTGCTTCATAGAGCGTCCCAGATAAGAAAGAACCAAATCTTGTTCCACAAGTGCATCCCAGCAGCGATGCGCCAAGCGTATCACGCTCTTGTACACAGTTTCAGGCTTTTTATGAAGCAGTCTGGCAACATCGGGGTAAATATGTTTCGTTGCTTTAATATCGGACATGGAGATATGCTGTTCAAATAAGAGGTCATTGGTAATGTTTAGAGCAAGAACGAGTGGACGAATATTCGGACGAGTTGTACCAAAAATATTGCGCAGGAAAATTTCTGTGTTTGCCATAAAAGAACCACCTTTCATAAGATAGTTCCATAATATGACAAGATCAGACAGATAGACGACATGGGATAAAACAGGACAAAACTTCCTTGTTTTTCCACACCGCGGTGCCAATAATCCCTATTGGAAAAAGCAAAAGCGGGCTTACCAATGGCAATCCCGCTTTCACAAGATATATTCTATTTCTTTGTAATACAACATTCTGGGGGAATATTTTCCGGGAGCAGCTTTGCGGCCCAGTTCTTGTCGGTAACTGCCAGTCCGGGTGCCTTGGAAAACACATGAACCAAATATCGGTATGGATCAAGGTTATTCTCCCTGGCCGTTTCAATCAGACTGTAAACAATGGCGCTGCTCTGAGCACCGCCCTCCGTATTGGCGAACAGCCAGTTCTTCCGCCCCATCACAAAGGGTTTAATGCTCCGCTCCGCCCGGTTGTTGCTTATTTCCAGACGCCCGTCCTCTAAAAAGCGTTTCAGATATGGCCACTGCTCCCGCAGATAGTACAGCGCCTTTCCCAAAGAGGACTTGGGCGGGGCGGTCTTCGTTTCCGCCCATGCCAACAAAGCGTCCATCACCGGCTTGGACCGAGCCAGACGCTGGATATAACGTTCTTCCGGCGGCAGATCCGCTAGTTCCTTTTCAATGGCGAAAAGAATATTACAGTATTGCAGTCCCTCCAACGCCGTGCAGCCAACCTGCTGCTCTTTTGGCAAGGCGTTCACCGCCTCGTCAAACTTTCGCCGCAGATGCGCCCAGCAGCCAACCACCCGGATGTTCTCCGGCAATCGGTGGTAGCCGGAATACCCATCCGCATGGAGCCAGCCCGTAAAGCCCTTGAGGAATGCTTCGGCATTCTCCGCCTTCCGGTTCTGCTGGTACTCATACAGAACTATGGGATGCTCGGCGTCTCCGCCAGTCCGGTACAGCCACATATAGCACTTGCTCCTGGCTGTCTGCCCTTCCAACTTCAGCACCTGCAAGGTTGTTTCATCCGCATGGAGAACCTCGCGCTGAAGCAACTGCCGGTGCAAGTGGTCATAGATGGGCCGCAGCCAGTCCTCCGCCACCCGCAGCACCCAGTTGCTCATCGTCTGCCGGGAGAGCATCACCCCAGCACGATTCCATTCCTGTTCCTGCCGGTACAGCGGAGCGTACATCACAAACTTCTGCACCATGATATGGGCCACAGCCTCCGGGGAGGCATAGCTGCCCGAAATCAGGGGAGGCTCTTTGGGGGCTTTCAGGATAGGTGTTTCCGTCCCTGTCTGCTTGCAGTTCTGGCAGGCGTATGTAAAATAAACATCTTCCCGGATCTTCACCTGGGCAGGGACCATTACCAGAGTACGGCGCACCTCGGTCCCAATCTCTGTCATGAGCGTACCGCATTCAGGACAGTTACGTTCAGACTCCGGGACGCGGTGCTCCACCACCTCAACAGGGATGTTCTCAGGCAGAACCTCCTCCACACGGGAGGATCGCTTCTGCCGGGTATGAGCGGCAACCCTGGTTTCCCTCGTGGCAGTCCTCCTGGTAGACAGCCATGCTTCCGTCTCATCAAACATGAAACTCAGCTGGCCAACCAACTCCTCCTTCGTCTGCTCGGAGGATGTCCCATAGACCTTCTTTTTGGCAAGACGCACCTGTTCCATCAGCCAGTCCAGCTTCTGGTTCAGTTCGTCTCGTTCCGCCTTTAGAGACTCATATTCCGCACGGGAAATGGTCATCATTTCTGTGCTGCTTGTGGTAATGTTCACTTCGTTTTTCATATCTTTATTATAACATAAAAACCCTTGAAATACCAGTTCTTTCAATGGTTTGCGAGAAAATAGCATCCAATTTTCAATGCTATACCATACTCAGGCCAGTCACTGCTTTGTGCGCTTTGGGCTGTTCGATCTTCAGCCCTTCCATCAGCCAGCGGTACTGCTGCGGCGTCAGCATCTTCACCTCAACTTCGGACCTCGGCCACTGGTACGCTCCCTGCTCCAGCCTCTTGTAGAGGAGGATGAAGCCATCCCGTTCCCAGTACAGCCCTTTTATTCGGTCCCGCTTTCGCCCGCAGAACAGAAACAGTGTGTTGGTGAATGGGTCCAGTTCAAACTGCTGCTGTACCATCGTGGCCAAACCATCGATCCCTTTGCGCAGATCTGTATATCCACAGGCGATGTAGACCTTGTCTGCTCCGGTAAAATCGTTCAGCATTGTCTCAGCAGCTCCACCAGAGTCCGCAGCAATTCCGGCCCCATTTCCTGATACAGATCAATGCTGCTACTCCCGATGTTGAGTGTAGCGGTACGTTCCGAATTATTTCGCAATGGTTGCGGTGCTGGCAGTTCTACAAATGTGCCCCCAGAACGTCCCTCGGCGTCTTTCCTACCTATACCGGACAGAACCTCTCTTTCCCATCGGTAATATGTTGTTGGCGTGATGCCCCGCTGGCGGCACCACTCCCGCACTGACAGCCCGCTGCTCCGGCAGTCCTGTATTGCCAATCCCCATTTCTGAACCTTTGCCTGGTGCTTCAGTTCATTGCTCGTCATCCGGATACACCGCCTAATAGTTAATAGTGCCGGAACGTCTCAAAACGTTCCACCACTATTCTCTCATGTCTGTCTACCCGTCACTTTACTTGACGCTTACGAATTACGTTTTAAGTTGCGAATTTATTATGTGAGGGAAGCTAATATGAAAAAAAGATTTATTATACCACTAATCATTATATTTTCTGTGATACTCAGTATTTGTGTTTCTGCTCAGCCCTCTCAAGCTGACACCCCTTTGGAGAATAGTGAATCCTATACTGATGTAAGTGTACAAGAATCTGCTAATCAGTTATATGAATCTCTGATGTCCGCCTTTAATTCTGCAAATGGTAAGAATTCTTCCACTCCGTCGCAGCTTAGTTACCCTGATGCATACGGAGGTGCCTACATAAATGATAGTGGCAAATTGGTAATCTATGTTGTTGAGAGTAAAATTGAAGATTCTTCCGATATTGATTCTACTATTGAGGATATTTCAAATTTTTCTCCCGCAGATAATGTTTTAGACAGTACAACAGCTGACTATGTGCTCGAACCATGCGAATATTCCTATACTGACCTCAATAATATTATGGATTTACTAAACAACTACAAGATTAATAATCAAGGGAGTGAAATTGCAAACAACTTCAAAAAGTTTGGCCTCTACGACTCTGAAAACAGAGTCATTGTTTATCTTGAAGAGTTTAATGAAGAAAAAATAAAGGAATTCAAAGAAAATGTATGTGATTCAGATGCAATCGTATTTGCACAGGGCTTTGGAGCAATTGAAACCCAGTCATCATGGTCTCCTGGACAACCCGCAAGAAATGCATCAGATCAAGGGGCTCTCACTCTAGGATATCGTGCAAAATTTGGCTCAACTATTGGCATTGTTACAGCTGCTCATGCCGTTAAGATGGGAGAAGAACTAATTTGGAATGGAGATCGTTTTGCAAAAGCTACAATTCGAAATCTTGGCGGCAGTTGCGATGCTGTTTTTTGTAAAATGATCAATTCGCATGACGCAACAAACACCTTATATGGTACAGGTAATACATTATCCACCACTATCAGTGAACCTGGTGTCGGCACTACAATTAATAAAATTGGATTTACAAGTGGGCATACTTCTGGCCGAGTTGTAGCCACTGATGTATCTGCTGACACAGATACAGGAGTATTTTTAACTAACTTAACCGAAGCCACTTATGATTCCGAAGGCGGAGACAGCGGTGGAATTGTGTACTCCTACATAGGCTCGACCAATACCAGACTTACATTGGGCATCCATCTCGGACGTTATGGTAATAACGCAATCTATTCTAAAGCTAATGAAATCAACGACGCATTAAACATTTCCAGATATTAAAAGATATTCTTAAATTTTTGAGAAACACAAAAAAATCCCGTTGCATCTCTCTATTAGAAGCGTTTTATAGAGTGAAAGGGCAAAGGGTAAATGTCCATTTCAAAGTAACGTCGCAATAATCATTCACCTAATCTGATTCTACGGCGTTATGGGAGGGTGATTCCAATGCAGATCTAATAATTATTTGGAAAATTTCTAAAGCAAACAAAACAATCAAATAGAAAGGAAGAACCCCAATTATGAAGAAACTGATTTCTGTATTGCTTTCTACGGCAACTGTTTTTAGTCTGGCCCTCCTTCCTGTATCCGCCACTAGCATCCCAGAAGTTGAGAGTGCAGCAATCTTGGAGCAGCCTCAGCTCACAAATGAGGATGCCCATGTACTTACGATGGAAATGTTTAATGAAGCCTTTACTCGTGATGACGTAATCAATATCCTGGCTGCCGATAAAGCAAATGGAATGGCCAGCACCTATGCATACGTGCCAGTCACAGTCACCGAAGCTGAGATTCAGGAATTCTATGCAAAAATCGAGGCAATCGTTGCCCGAGCCCCGGCCCTGAGCTACTATTTTAGCAATTACTATTGGTGGACCAGAGATGATGATGACTATTATGACGACCTGATCTCTCTCAAACTGGTTCCTACATCTGTAATGAAAAATACAAATGATAAGGAAGAGGCACTTGCGGCATGGGCGTTGGTCAAGGATGCCTGTGACAGCAGCAGATACTGGACAAATGAGGGAAGCCTGAGCCAGCAGTTCCTTTGCCATTTCTATGGTGAGATTGCCCATCGGGCCGGACTGTGTGAAGCAGTCGGGGATTGGGATCTTGAACCTATCCGCCCCAATACGGGTCTCTTCCAATTTGCGATCAATAAGTGCAACCCGCACGACTGATCCGTAAAATATGAAGCAAAATATAAAGCGTTTTTTGGCCATTACATGTCTGATTCTTTCTTTGTTTGCAGTTACCATTACAGGATACGCAACAACTGGAACAGACAATGAGAGTACGTCAAGTGCGCAAACCAGTGGACGTATTATAGGTATTTCCAGCCAGTATTTCTTCAACAATTTACACGGGCGATATTACATCTACTTTGGCCGTCCAACATGTGTTAGTTGTGTAGAATTCGCTTCTTACTTGGAAAAATATCTGGATGAAAGCGGCTGGGTCGTGTACTATTTTGATACAGAATACTGGAAGGATAATCCGAGATATGATTTGATCTTGGAGAAGTATCAGGTAACTACTGTACCATTGTTAGTTGAAACGATGGATGGTGAGTTCCGCTCATACTATGAGTTTGACCCTGATGCAAGTGACGCAGAAATAGCAAGCCAGTTGGATAATTTTTTTGCGAAAAGAGGATCACCACTCTTTCCTGTAACTACACAAAAAAATTTCCCGTTACAATTCCATGATTATTTGTTGGCCTTTACATTTTTTATCATGGTCTGTAATGTTTCCTTCCTCCTAAAGAGGCGCCGCTCTCTAATTGAATCTGAATCGGCCTTTCCAATGCTCGCAGCAATTGTAAATTCGACTCTCTTGATGATCCTGCACTTTTCGATTGCTGGAGCAGGCTTTTCATTTGGTATCCAATATGAAGCTGTTCCAGATGAACGATTATTAGCCAAATTGGGAACGTACACATGGCTTTTGGTAACTCCAGCACTTTATTTTGCCTTACTTGCTATCTGTGCAAGCATTAAGCTCTCCCAAAATAGCAGGAAAAATAAAACTGAGTAAACCAAGCAAAAGAGTACAGGAAAAATATGTTATAAGAAAGGCGAGGTAACCAATGAAGAAACATATCTCAAAGCTATTAGTCTGCTGTTTAGCTCTTGGAGCAATACTGATTCCTACTGCCTCCGCAGCGGAAGGTATTTATGAAGATTTTACCTATGTGGACTTCTTTTTCACAGGAAACACGTATGATGTCAGTAATCCTTGTATCAAAGGCGCCAGAGGAGATGCCTCTGTAGAAGTAACAAAGTTTAGGAATGAGACCGATTCAGATGTTGTTTCCTATGGTGTTGATTATTATACCGGCCGTCGGGCAACCATTGAGCAACGCATTAGTGGTGAGGTAACATATCGCAATCTGGATTATCTGAGTGGCTTTGGAGATACCGGTGAAGTGTATTACCTTCGGGCTGAGTGTTCCCCAGAGGCGGGGTCCAATAAGGACATCCAAATAAAAGGGACTTGGATTCCTTAATCATAACCACCGTCTAAATCGAAGACTTGAATAGTCTCTATAAAGGGCCTTTCGCTAGAAAACACCTCAAGACACACTAAATTTATTCCGCTCATATCATTTGCTTCGCTCAAAGTGTGAAGTTAGGACTTACGGTGCGTCTCTATTTGCCAGATCGCCGCTTCCTCTCTCCAATAATCTATTACTCCCCCCAGGCTTCCAAGCCGGGGGGAGTAATTCCACATATCATAAGCTACGGGGGTTTTTATGTATAAAGTAGAGTGTAGAAAGCTAATTGCAAGCCCATTTTTCCTACTTAGCGTCATAGCTCTTTATTTTGTTATTTTATTAGGTATTCGTGATTTTTATCCTGAGAACGAAATATCTAGTATGTTAGAAACAGGAATGGGGCGTATTGGATTGACTTCACTGCCATTTTTAACTACCATGCCGACTGCGTGGTTTGCCTCTGAAGAAACTATTTGTACTCATTATTACCAACTGATACGTTCTAATTTAAAATCTTTTATAAATGGAAAGCTTATATCTTCTCTTTTGTCTTCCATTCTAATTGTACTTTCTTCCACATTTATATATACGCTCACAATGATACTTACAGGCCACCCGATTGGAGATGGAAGATTTAGTTATGAAGGGACAAATCTTTTACTTTTAAAACACTTAGTTGAAAATAATCACTATTGGTTACATTATATGTGTCATATTCTTGTCTTTTCAGTCATTGCTACGCTTTCTCCTTGGATCAGTTTAATTGCATCCACATTTACTAAAAATCGTTATATCATATTTTTGGCACCATTTGTAGTAATACGTTTCCTTGATGTTTTTGGAGATCTAACAGGATATTTCTGGATTAAACCAAGTCATTACCGTTTAAGCGGCACTAACATATATGAGTTAGGAATGCTCGGAACCTTTTTATATGCCTTTTGCTTTTTAGCAATATGTCAACTGATATATCGGTACTGCATAAGGAGGAAACTTCGTAATGGCTAACGCAAATATTAGGCATGAAGTTTTTTGTTTCACACGATACAACATACAACGTATATTAGGATCACCTAAACTTTATTTAATCCTTATTATATTAAGTTGCTATATTTTGCAACTTGTATTTTGTCCACGAACCTTGGATGGTCCAATACAATATTTATCAATACATAAAACAAATCTAACCGTTTTGGAGCCATACATTCTCATTGTAAATGGCTACTATCCCTTACAATTTATTATGATTGGATTTATACTTCTCATTTCTGATGCTCCATTTCTGGAAGCAGGAATAGGAAATTACTTAATCCGTTCTAAAAGAAGCCGTTGGTTTTTAGGGCAAATTGCATACATTCTTTTTTTATCTGTAATCTATAACATTTTTCTTTTGCTTATTACGACACTACCGTTCATTCCTTATTTAAGATTATCTACCAATTGGAGCCCTCTTATCCAAAATTATTTTAGTTTACAGGTTGATACAAATTATAGTCTGGCCTTTGCGGATACAAGCATAGCCGACACCTTTTTACTTTTTTTGAAAGATATTTCTCCACTTTATGCTTGGGTTATTACCATGCTAAATTCTCTTCTTTGGATGACCACGTTGGGTATAGTATATCTTACTATTTCTCTATATTCTAATTCTAGCTTAAGCTTATTTGTAATTGGGATTTTTTATGTCCTAGAAATTTTACGTAATGGAATTGGGTTCTTCCCATATGAGTTTACAGTCCTAAATATTATATTATTCTACTTTAATTTTTTCTTTTTGCGAATGTGGATAATACTTGAAACGGCAACTTCTTCCTCTATTTCCATTCCAACCTGTCAATATTCATTGCTTTTTTATTCCATTATACTTGCCCTTTCCATTATTTTAGGTTTAAAGTGGACAAAAAAATTCGATTTTCAGTTGAAAAACATTTTCACTACAAGCTATTAAAAGGGGGGCCAACTATGAAAGCTTCTACTATTCAAACTTTTGGAATTAGTCGTGAATTTAATGGTATCACAGTGCTAAATGATATTAATCTTGCTTTAGAATCAGGAAAAATTTACGGGTTAATAGGGCGAAATGGATCAGGGAAAACTGTACTTATGAAGATAATATGTGGTTTTCTTATGCCTTCCAAAGGTTACGTCCTTATAAATGGACGAAAACTTGGAAAAGACATAGACTTCCCTGAAAACACTGGAATTATTATTGAAGCACCAACATTCCTTGCTCACCTCAATGCATATCAAAATCTGAAAAATTTAGCTGACATTCGCGGCATAATTGGTCCAGATGAAATTAGGCAATCAATTTCTGCCGTAGGATTAGATCCTAATTCAAATAAAAAAGTTGGAAAGTTTTCTCTTGGAATGCGTCAAAAGCTTGGAATTGCTCAAGCAATTATGGAAAATCCTGATATTCTAATTTTAGACGAACCTTTTAATGGACTAGATAAAGATAGTGTTAAAGAAATGAGATCGTTGTTATTATCTCTACGAGACGCAGGAAAACTTATTTTGTTAGCAAGTCACAATCCATTGGATATCAGCCTTTTATGTGATTCTGCATTTGAGATAGATCGTGGAATGTTATTTCCTTTCGAAATTACCAAATCACAAAATGTTGTGGAATAGGAATAATCAATTTCTCTTTTCATCTATAAATACCTACTCATTTGTACGGTTCAAGGGGGTATAAAAATGGGCTGCCCCCCAGCCCACACAGCATCCGGGCGGCATTTCTGCCGCTCGGATGCTGTTTCAAACCCGTTGATAAAGGAGTATGTGAGGATCGAAGGGAGGGTAATCTGCTCACCAAGTATGGAGTCAGTCACAGGGAGGCAACCACTTTCAGTTCCATATGTTTTCTCGTCCGGTAAATACAGCCCCGATTCAGTGGGCCGCTGCGGCTCTTCAACACAGAGGGTATAGAGATTGCTGGTCTGCCCACCATTCTTGCGTTTGTCAAACCGTGCCTGCTTGATAATGTATCCAGCCTCCACCAGTTCATCTAGTGCCCGCTTGACCGTGGATATGCCATAGCCGCACTTGGCGGCTATGGTCTTGATGGACGGAAAACACTCGCCCTCCTTATTGCAATGCAGGACAAGCACCTGAAGCACCAGCCGCGCCCTCGGCCGCAATTCAGAGGAAAACGCCCTCTCCATATATTCAAACTTTGCCATTCTGTAATCCTCCCATATCTGATACTCTTTTTATTACAGCCGCCGTTCTCCCATGATATACGGTTCCACCAGGCGCCTATACAGCCTCCCATTGGTTCGGTTCGCAAACAAGTCATGGGATGCCTCCGCCATTTCCAGCCCACCGCCGAACAGCTCCCGACAGTATTCCCGGAACTCTCCCGGCACACTGATGGCCACCTGACAGACCTCCAGCCCGCCACAGACTTCCAGCGCTTTGTGGAAGGCAGGAATCTCATAGGGCAGGACACTCCCGCACAGGAGCCGATAATCTGCTTCCCGGAACACAGAGGTAGGCGACTGCATTACGCCGCAGTCGTAGATGACAAACTGATAGTCCCGATCCGGTTCATTGGTCAGATAGCAGTCGATTCCGTCAATGGCATAATGTTCGCCAGTGGGGGCCGCCTCATAGACATTGAGTAGGAGCTGAAGGTGCCGGTTGGTATTGACCTCAATGTAGGCCACCTCTGCGCCTCTGGCAGTAAGCCACGCCGCCAGATTGAACGCCGTCACCGTCACACCACTTCTGCGCTGTGCCCCAGCAACGGCAATACGGACATTTTTGGCGTTCCAGCGGTAGGGGGTAATCTCGTCCTCCGGTTCCAGCGCCGGTTCCTGTCGGGGTTCCGGCTGGCTTGATGCCGGCGCGGAAGACACATAACGCTGCATCCCTTCATCGGACAGTGCCTCTCTCAGTTCGTCGGCGGCGTCCTCCAGCGTTTCCGCTGTAATCAGGTTCACCACCCCGATGGACAAAAGCTGCTGGATACAGCCACTCATATCCTCACAGCCGGACAGGATTACGATGATACGGGCAGAAAACATCATCTGGAAGGAACGCAGAGCGAGGGCGAAGTCCTCGCCGCTTTCCTCAATACAGGCCGCATCAATCAGGAAGAACTTGGCCGTGGCATAATTGCGCATATCCTTTGTGACAAAACTTTTCAGGCTGAACTTCCCAACCAGCTTTTTGGACGGCATGAGCATTTCACGGGTCACGCCGTCGATCAGCCCGCTTTTCTGATTACTCGTCAAGTACAGCAGCATACGATGTACCTCCCATATCCATGTTTTCTACCGCCCTTTCCGGTTCTCCTGTCAGCAGAAGGACAACGCCAACCACTACAATGGCGATGTAGATCAATAATTCAATCAGTTTATTTCGGTTATTCATACCATACTCCTTTAATAGATTGCCCAGAAGGGGCCGCCAGCAGCGGCGCCTTTTCTGGCTTCATCCAGAATAATGGAGAGGTCCCATTCCTGTTCGCTCCGCTTACGGCTGGCAGGATCGGCCACCAGGATTTTCCCCTCCGCAGTCACACCCCGTAAGACAATGAAATGCCCGGAGTTGGTAAAATGCCCCTTTGCCATGATCGCCACAACCAGCTTCCCATCCGCCAGCGCGTCCACCATCGCCTGCGGGTCATCCGGGGGAACGCTCTCCCAGGACAGGCCGTAGGCTTCGGCGGCGGCTGGGATCAGGCTGTGATAAGAGCCATTCCCTTCACAGCGGTGCCCATTGGCTACGGACCATTCGCTGAGTTCTACCGGGTCGTGGGGCGTCCCGGTCAGGGTAGATGTGACAATCGCCATCGCCGTGGGGCCGCACCCGGCCTCGCCAATCGTGCCGGAGGTGCCATACATGGTATCTGCCCACCGCTCATCCAGTTGATTGTAGTAAATGACCTCCCGGCCGCCATCAGTAAAGACCACGCCCTCATAGCTCTGACCGCTGCCCTCAATGTAGTCCTTTTCATAAATGCCGAGCTGCTGGTTGTAGCCATACTCTTTCTGAAAATCCTCCACCACGCCCACCTCATCGCCTATCAACCATTGGGACAGCACGGAGAACGGGCTGGTAATCAGGTACAGGATAAAGGCAATCAGGAGCAGCAGGCTCAGAATGGGGGACAGAATGAGAATGAGCGTCCTTCTGCGGCTTTCCTCATCGGTCGCCGCCCTTGCCGCCGCCTGTGCCAGCAGCTTTGCCGTCAACGGATCAATCGCCAAAACAACACCTCCAATCAGCCCATTTCCGCGCCTATGTCCGCCAGCATCCGGTCAAACTGCTGGCGGATTTTTTCCCGTTCCCGCCCGGCACTGTCATCCATCACAAACACCTTTTTCCCGTCCTCATTCTCACGCACAGACACCGCGTAATCCCCGTTTGCAATAAAGAAGGAAGTATAAATGGCTTGGATGGCCGGGGCGGGCATCCGGGAAATCTCAAAGGGCGTGGCGGCACACT
Organism: Clostridium sp. DFI.5.61; assembly: GCF_024462915.1. Taxonomy (NCBI): domain Bacteria; kingdom Bacillati; phylum Bacillota; class Clostridia; order Eubacteriales; family Clostridiaceae; genus Clostridium; species Clostridium sp. DFI.5.61. Next base: position 48,196 of record NZ_JANGBZ010000017.1, on the reverse strand, counting down.
TGCTGTTCCAGGAAAAGAGGTTGTGGGCCGCGTCCGCCGTCAGTTTCATCCAGTCATAGTCAAATTCTTCTTTCTTCATCAGGCCGCCAAAGTCGATCCCGTCTGGGGAGAAATACCGCTCCACCTTTTCGGCAAGAGCCGGATGGGAGGCCATCAGGTAGAGGGCCGCCTGATAAGAGCAGTCCAGCTCTCCGCCCCGCCAGCGCATCGAGGACAGCTTAGTTGTCAAATATTCATACCGTTCCGCATGGTTCATCAAAAAACGCCTCCTGTTCGTAAATAAGTAAGGCGGCCGGGGAGTATCCCGGCCGCCGTGGTATATTACCGGCCGCCCGCCTTGCCCATGTAGGCAAACTTGTAGGCCGGAATCTCAAAATTGACATGAAGCCGCTTGGAGCCAACCAGGAACAGGGCATGTCCCCGGCGCTTGCTTTCCAACAATTCCTGCTCGGCGTCCGTCAGGTTGTAGAGGTCTGTGGTTTCCTGAAGGTTTTTGCCGTCGCAGCCCATCAGGATTTTGTAGCAGGGAATATCCAAAAGGGCCTGCCCGTACATCTTGATCTCCGGTGCCAGGAAATCCACCACCGAATGAGAGATGATCGCCAGGGCGGACTCATATTTTCTGGACCGCTTCTCCACATTCCGCAGAAAGGCCAGGGATTGCGGCACCTGCGGGTCGATCATCAGGTATGCCTCGTCGCATACCAGAAGCACACGCTCTCCGCGATTGTTGCTCATCTGCTCCCAGCACCAGGTCAGCAGATTGAAATACTGCGTCCGCTTGATGTTATCCGCTGCGTTTTGCAGGCTGTGGGTATCCAGGCAGACAAAATGGGAGTCGGCCTCCAGCGTGCTGTGCCCGTTCCAAAGGAAGCTGTCGCTGCCTTTGGCGGCGTCATACAGCAGCATGGCAAGGTCACGGAACACCGGATTGTCCGGGTTGGCCTCGGCTTTCTTTTCAATCAGGCCGTGGAGATCTTCCATGATGGGAAAATCCGTCGCTTTGAGCTGGCGAATGTCCGTGTCCCAGAAGATACCGAACTGATGATATAGTTCAATGACCGTCTGCTTCAGGACGGCCTTCTGCATATCGGTCAGGCTCGGCAGATACAGGGAGAAAATGATTTCCAGCGTTTTGATATGGAGCGCCATATCGGACATTCCATTTCCCTCATCCGTATAGAGCTTGTCGGTTTCGTCCTCATCGTCACGGGGCGCCGGTCTGATCTGCAAAAGGTTGGAGCGGCCGTTGCGCCCACCGCCAGCGTTCAGCCAGTTCCCACCCAGGTTCCGGCACATATCCTTGTACTCGGATTCCGGGTCGATACAGAGGATTTTGGTTCCCTTCATATACTCAGACAGCATGATATGCTTGACCACGGTGCTTTTGCCGATACCGGCCACACCCATGACAACGAAGCTGCTGTTGGTGCGGTCGTTCCCGCGTGTCCAGGGGTCCAGAATCACCAGCCCGCCACTGCTGTCCTTGGCAAAATAATAGCCCCGGCCGTCGCTGTAACCGGAGCTTGCGAAGGGGAAACCGCCCACAAAGGTACTCATGGGAATGATGCGGGAAACAATGCTGTCCACCGTCCCATTGGCGGGGTAGGTGGGCGAAATGCTCTGAAACCCCTCCTTTTGCAGATTGGCAAGGGTACGGACCTTGCATTTCTGAACGCTGAACGCGCTCTCCACACGGCGGCAGATTTTGGAGAAGGCCGCCTCGTCCTGCGCCACCGGCATCACCGTGAGCGACATCATGGCGACGGTTTCGCCCTCCTGGTCGATCTTCTGCATGATATGCTCCCCGTCCTCGGCGGCCTTCTCCGCCCGCTGACGGGTCAGCGGGTCTTTGGCGCTGTCGGCGGCGCCCCGCTGCTGGACAATGCTCTTGGAGAGGGCGGAGATCAGGGTGCTGTTGTCAATCGGGGTGATCCCCACCGACACAATGGTGCTGGGGATGTTTGTGATTTTGGAGAGCCAGCCCATCTCCACCTTTTGCGGATAGCGGACCGCACCGTAGACCTTTCCCATATTTTCACCGATCACAAGGCTGTTCCGCTTGATTTCCAGCCCCATCGGGGTAATGACATTCAACAACGCTTCATTGACAGGGAGCGTTTCTTCTTTCTTCTTGGTTCCTAACAATGATACACCTCCAAATCAGTGACACGAGTACGGCACACCGGTATAATCCAGCACGGCGCCCAGCCCCAGCTCATGGATGCAGTAGTGGTACTGCTGGGGATGGGTTTTCTCCATGAGCTGAAAACGGTTCGGCTCATGCTCCAGATGAACGCCGTACATACAATACATACACCCCGATCTGGAAACGCCGGTGGTTTTCAGAGTCAGGGCGCTGGTCCTCTTTTTGACCTCCACAATATCCCCATAGATAGGGGCATAGGGGATGCCGGTCATTTTCAGGTAGCGCAAAATATCTTCCTCCCGCCAGAACGCAAGGGGCTGGCTGAGAGGGCGTTTGCGTTCATAGCCGTTGCAGCCAAATTTAAGATAAGACTGTTCCCGCAGCTTGCTCTCGCAGGCCAGCACCCCCGTAATGGGATGCCGCCCGGACTGCCGTTCAAACTTGTTCAGCGGGGCCTTTTTCATGTGGTAACAGCACCGGGCTGAAACCGCAAAGGGGGCGTCCAGAAGATACCTGTACTTCTCACAGTTGTAAATCGACTTCTTTCCGTTCTTATCCAGCAATTCACCGTTCAGGCGGGCCAGACGGTAAGGCTGGCCCTTCCGTGCGCCGCTAATGGCATCGGACACTTCCTTGGAAATAACCGGATAGCCATATTTCTCAATGATCTGCGTAAACGGATAGCGTGGGCGAAGCCAAATCACATTGTCTTTCGTTTTTACAAAATCGCGCAGTTCAGGGTATTCCAACCCTGTGTCAACATACACGGCGGGAATATCGGGGCAGACCTGCCGTGCCAAATCAAGGAGTACCGTGGAATCCTTACCGCCCGAAAAGCTGGTAAAGACCTGCCCGTTGTACGCCCTGTACCATTCCAATATTTTCATCTGCGATACTTTGATCTTTTTTTCGAGGCTCCAACCCTGCATGATGTTCAAATCCTGCCGGGTGTGCTTCATTCTTACACAACACCTACACTTTCTAAAATCGGGATCGCCGCTTCAAAACCGGCGTCCTCCAAATGGACATAGGCCGGGTTATTCACCAGATTGCACAGCCGCACAATGTCCTGCTGCTCCAAAATCTCGGTCTGGATGCCGCAGTCGGCAAAATAGCCCGACAGATATTTCAGCTTTTGGAGCAGATCACGCTCCACTCCGTCAACCGTCCTGTCCCAGATTTTGATGTAAAACTGCCGTTCCACCACCTCGCCGGAGAGGGCAAATCCGCCCATCTCCACGATCTCATGCTTCAGCAATTCCTTCTGCTTTATATCCGATGAAGAAGTGAGGGTAGAGGACAACTCCGCCATCAGGGGAGAAATGTCCACCGGGCGTGAAACCGCCAAAAGCTGAAACGGATATTGCCCGCTGGACAGACTGGCCGTGAGCTGCTTGGAAATCAGGCGTTTTTCATTCTTGCTGAACAGCTCCGTACTGATGGGAAATATTTTCAGGTACGCCAGCGCCATGCCGTCACGGGTGTAGAGGAAACTCCCGCGAATGTCTTTGACATTGACAAACTCATTGGCGGTCATCTGCGCCAATTCTTCCTTATCCCTGCCCTTGGCCTTCTTGCGCTTTTCTGAGAATTTCAAAAAAAGAAGCGTACCGCCTCCCAGCAGTACGCATACCACAATCATAATGATTGGCAACAGCAACCTATCAACCTCCCTTTCTTTGCCGCAGCTTATAGTTCCAAATCATCCTCGTCCTCCAGTTCTGATTCCGGCTCATCGGTATAGTCTGGCAACACATCCTCAACCACAAATCCAAAGCTGTGCCCGCCAATCCAGTCCACTTGCACAGAGGCATACAGTTCTTCAAAGTTCTTGCTGAAATAGGCCAGTTCTTCTTCGCTGGCCCGTTCTGTTTCACCTTCCCCGTAGAGGTAGGTGCCAACCTCCGCATAAACCCGGTCGCTTTTCGGCAGGCTCCTCAAATCATCCCGGATGATTTCATCCTCCAGAAGATCTTCCGCACAGTCCGGGCTTCCGGGAGCGTAGTATTCTTCCAGCAGGCCGGAGTCAGAGGCCAGGGTCACAACAGAAAACATCTTGCTCATTTTGAACCACCACCTTTCCGGCCTCCAAACATCAGCCGCAGAAATTCCTCTGTATCTTTTGCTGACCGCACCTCAAAGGTCACGACGGAAGGCCGTGGCTCTGTGAAGTAGTCCCGGAAACAGGCGATTTGTTCCTCGGTCAGCGGTGCGCCGCGCCCCTCCGGGGTGTCGCCGTAGAGAAAGAAAGTCCCGTGGATCGTGTCACTCCCGAACTGTCGATTTACGGGCAGGCCCATCCATTTGCCACCGGCATTACAGCACAGGACGGTTTCATGGGGCAGGGAGATACATTCGATCTCGCCGCCGACAAGGGCCTTCCGGTGTTCCAGGGAATCCTCCAGCACAGCGGTATAGGGGGCCTTTCCCGGCTCAAATATCATCACCCTGATTTCTCTATTGTTATTCATCGTCTTTTCCTTTCTCATCATGGGTTCCCCGGCGCAATATGCCAATCGTCATATAGGGAACCGCTGATCGTCACGGAATCGGTGAGATTGGCGCAGAGCATCCCAGCCGGGGTCCAAATGTCCATCACATGGGTATTGACCGTATAGCTCCCATCGGGGAACCACACCGGAGAAAAATGGACCCGCTGCTTGTAGGTGCTGTAAATATTTTCGGCAAACTGGAACCGGGCTGTTTTTCCGCTGGAGAGCCGGTCCAGCAGGCGCCAGTAGGTCGTATAGTTAAATTCGGGGAAGTAGGAAACCGCTGTCTGCCCGTAGGTGTAGTGGGACATGGGCGCCGATGTGCTGACCGTGGCGGTGACGGTGTTGCTCACGCCGTAGCCGGATTTCATGGTGTTCCCGGCTGCCGTAGGCACCTTCTCATCCGGTTCAATCCTTGTGGTGGCGGTCATGGATGCGGAGTAATTGTCCCGGAAGAAGTCATACCAGCCCTCATCCACCCAATATCCATCATCATCGCCGGTGCTGTGCCACACCCAATATGGGTGCCACTGTGCCCACCACACGCTCCATGCGGCATAGGACTTTTCCTCCCGGCTGGGCACGCTGCTGGGCCGCCAGCTTCCAGCGGTATCGGTGGCCTTCGGGTCCGGCGGGTCGTTGCCGGAAAGATCAACCACTTTTGCCTTGATGGTGGTCTGGCTCAGAGTTCCCCGGTTTGTGCGCACCGTGATGGTAATATCCTGCGGTTCGGATGGAGTGTGCCACTTCACCCATGCAAGCTGACTGTCCCCCTCCGGGATGACGATATTGTTCATGCGGTAGGTGCTGCCCTTGATGGTAAAGGTCACAGTGGCGGGGCCGTCCGGGTTGATCTCAGAACCGGCATAGAGCGTTACCGGCGTTATCACATCGGTGTCTACCCGGTATTCGTAGTCATAGTCGGTTGGTTCCGGCTGTTCCGGGGGCTGTTCCTCAAACCGGACAATGCCCATGCCCAGGTAGGCGATGATAGTATCATTGGAACAGGTTTTGTTCGTGGGGCCGGAATAGGCCGCAAAGCCCAAATCTGAATATTCAAGATACATCGCCAGCGGGAGATTTTTATGGGTCAGGCTCGTCATGGTCCTGCGCAGGGCGCCGCCCGTCTGGTTGTCGTAGAGGGCCGCTTCATGGGCGGTCATGGCGTACATGACCCCATTGTGCTTGAAGTAGGCGATTGGCTCCAAAAGCAATTTATACTTTTCTGTTATCAAATCGTCATAAGAAATACCCGTAAGCTCTGCGATATAACGGACAATGATTTCATCACAAAAATATTTCTTGATTGCTTCAATACTCGCCTTGCTACTGCCGGTGCTGATGATCCTCGGCATTGTAATCGCAGGATTGTAATAAACATAGCTACTTGTTGTCGGAGAGATAGAGCTTCCGTCCCTATATTGGATTTTTGAAACCTTGCCAAAATGGATTTTAATTGCGGGTGTCTTGCTTGTTAAGTCAATAGAAGCGGATGCCGGTTTCTGTGTTTCGGAGTAAATCACGGTAACTCTTACTCCATCCATGCCCGGATTCCATGAGTTCTGCGAGGTTCCCTGTCCCATGCTGCCGCCACCGCCGTCCACATTCCCGCTGCCTCCGGTATCGGCCAGGGCGCTCATGGGACAGATGCCCAGAATAAGCAAAAGGCTTAAAAAGAAGGCAAAAATTCTTTTCAAAAGCGCACCTCCAATCTGTTGTTTTTGAAAAAGGGCATAAAACTTCATGCCGCATTACATGCTTGCACCACGATGAATGAAAACCAGGTGCAGCAGGCAGGACAGCATGGTAAAATATAGATGCACGGCACAAGATCGGCTTTTTTTGCCGCTATGAGCGCGCGCATAAAACTGGTTTTGCTCTCCTGTTGAACCACAAATTGTCCCAGCCAAACGGCAGTAAAGGACGTATAGCAAAATAATCGCTTTTAGGAGAGCGCGCCGTGACAACTTTTGTGGGAGTGTAGGGCTATGGAAGTTGTCTATCGGTGTTGTTGTGGGATTGATGTGCATAAGAAGATCATCGTGGCCTGTTTGAATCAGGGCGGAGAGCAGAGCCTGCGTGAATTCGGCACAACGACCAGCGAAATCAAGTCTTTGGCAACCTGGCTCACAGAATCAGGCTGTGAAATAATTGCCATGGAAAGCACGGGCGTATTTTGGAAACCACTGTATAACCTGTTTGAGCTGATGGATTTGGATGCCATAGTTGTCAATGCGGCGCACATGAAAGCACTGCCCGGACGTAAGACAGATGTGAAAGACGCAGAATGGATCGCGGATCTGCTCCGCCACGGACTGCTGAAAGCAAGTTATATCCCCAGCCGGGAACAGCGGGAGCTACGTGAAATTACCCGTTACCGAAAAAGCCTGACAGAGGAACGGTGCAGAGAAACCAACCGTCTACAAAAGATTCTGGAAGGCGCCAACATCAAATTGGACTCTGTGGTCAAAGACATCAACGGAAAGAGTGCCAGAAAGCTGTTGGAAAAGATCATTGAAGATGATGTCCCAACCAGTGAGGAGGAAATATCCAAGATGATCCACGGGCGGATGCGCTCCAAGCTGGGACAACTTGTGACGGCCATTGAGGGAATCACTACACCGCTTCAAAGAAAGCTGCTGGCACAGGTCATAGACCATATCGACGATTTGAATAGACGTATTGCCGACTTGGACAAACTAGTTCAGGATTACATGGATGAATATGAAGCGGCAATTACTGCTCTTTGCGATATTCCTGGCATCGCCCGGCGCAGCGCCGAGGTGATTCTGGCGGAAATTGGTCTGGATATGAGCAGATTTCCCAGTGCTGCCCATCTTTGTTCCTGGGCTGGGGTTTGTCCTGGCAACTGCCAGAGCGCGGGACGGCGAAAGCACGGAAAAACGACAAAAGGAAACAAGCCGCTCAAGACGATTTTGACCCAATGCGCAAAATCTGCACGTTCTGTAAAAGGGTCTTATTTCTCGGCGCAATACCAGCGGATCGCAGCAAGGCGAGGCAAGAACCGTGCTACACTTGCAGTCGCTCATTCCATGTTAATCGCCATATACCACATGCTTAGAAACAACGTGCCATTTCGTGATTTGGGCTCTGACTATTACGATTCTTTTAATAGGGACAGAAAAATACATGGTTACCTGAAACGCCTGAAAGCACTGGGCTGGGAACCTGATGCCCTGCCCGGTTCCGCCTGAACCAACAACTTATACTGTCCTTTAGTCTGCCCTCTGGGCGGGCTGGGTCGTTGCGCCCTTCTGGGGGAAGGTTTTCATAACAAAAGAGTACGGCATTTCTGCCGTACTCTTAATGCGATATTAGCCCATACTGCCAACCTGATTTCCGGTCAATTCATCTCCATCATTCCCAACTGGAATCCCAACGGAGCTGCCTCCTTCATCGGGAATCCAGCCGAAGCCCTCAATGTAGATGGAGCCATTCTGTGTATCGCCGTTTTGGGGCTGGTTTGCGGCGGGGTCGGAAACAATCGGCTCATTGTTCTCGCTGGCCGCCTGCTGTTCCTCCGGGGACGGGGCGGGCGGAGGTGTGGTTTCCGGCTTTTTCTCCCTGTCAGTCAAATCAACATCCACCTGATCCTCCTGCTCTACATCCAGGACGGGATCAGCCTGTTCCTGCGCGGGGGTGTTTTCCGGCGCGGAAACATCGGGGACCTCCACTGTGGGCGTCGTAGTTTCTTCCTCCGGGGGCTGGCTCACATCCTCCGTGGTAACATCCGTGGGGGCGGCGGCCGGGTCCGTCCCGGACGGTTGATCGCCTTTGCCGAGCATGGACACGGAAACGCCGATCACAATCAGCAGCACAGCCGCTACACCGACGATGGCAAGCAGCTTTTTGTTTTTTGCGTTCATCTGAAATCCTCCTTCAAGGTGAAATTATATCAAAAAATCAATGTGTTCTCCTGCTCTCATTATATCAGTTGCACAATACTGGTGTCCAGGTGGAAGAACACACAAACATTTTTTTGCGCTATGGAAAACCGACAGGCAGAAATAGACAAAATCTAAAACCGGGGAACATACTTGGCGTTCAGCTTCATGGTGATCTGCATGGGCGGCAGATGGCCGAACCCAAAGGAAAGGGGCACCTCCACCGTGACCATCCCCGTCACATTGAGCTGCGTAATCCCCTCCGGCGCGGAGGGGGCAAGCGGGGCATTTTCCAGTTCCATGTGCAGATCGTAAAAGCGGTATTCCAAATCCGGCCCCGCGTATTTCAGATACCGTCCATCCTCATACACCAGGCCCAACACCTGTTGCAGCCGGTCATATACATTCCCGGTGGTCACATTCTGCATCCAGGACGAACCGGAGAGCTGGTAGCCGCCCGAATACCCTTCCCGCAGACCGGGGTAGGCTTCATCCCAATTCTCCGTTGCCACAGCTACGATAGCGGATTGAACAGAATCCCGGACACCCTGCGCCACGATCACCAGCCGCATATATTCAAACACCACGCAGGCCAGAATCAGGCAGCAGACCACCACCGCAAGAATCATGGGCGTACCCTGCCCGGACCTGTCTTTCAAAACCGTTTTCAGCCTGCTCATTTCCAGTACACCTCCGAGACTCCTGTGGCCCTTGCGGTGAGCGTGACCGGGAAGGACGCAAACTCCCCGAACAGGCCGAGATTGACGGTGGTGGTAAGCGTCACCGTTACCTCGTTGCCGAGCTGGATTTTGCCGGTGTCGCTCCATGAAATATCAGGGTCAAGTCCGGTTTCCTCCCGGAGAGCCGCCGCTTTTGAGCTGGTGACGGAACCGACCTGCCCATTGATCTCCGCCGTCCGCACCAGCTCATCCGCAAACACATCCAGGTTTTGTTTCGCCACAAACACCGGGGCGATGCGGACCACCAGCGCCAGAACGAGGGCAACGGACAGGACAAGGACGCATACATCCACAAAGCCTTCCCCGCGTTTTTCTTTCAGCAGCCGCCTCAAACAGCCACCTCCCTTCATCAGAACAAATCTCCAAAGGCTTCCAGGACCACATAGCCCAGAACACCCAGATACATCAGCAGGAAACAGCCCAGAAGCATGAAGGAATATTTACGCATTTTCCCCGGCTGCTTCATGGCCTCCAGCTTCAGCTTTTGGAGTTCAAGCTGCTTGAAGGTCATGGAGAGCATTTGAAAGTACATAATGCCGTTGTCGCCGCGCTTGACGGAGATCAGCCCGCGCACCACATCGGAGAGCATGGTGCTTCCGATCCGGCTCTCCCAGCGTGTCAGGGCATTTTCCTCGTTGCCGGAGGCCATATCCGCAATTGTGATCTCCAGCTCCCGTTTCATGGCGTGACCGGCGTTGTGCTGATAGGCTTTCAGAATGTTCAGCACATCACGAGAGGAACGAAGCTCCTGCTCCACGGTATTGACAAAACGGGGCAGTTCTGTTTCGATTTCCTCCCGCCGCTGCTGGACGATCTCATCCGCCCGTTTCTGTTCTTTGAAAAAGACGGCCACCGCCAGAAAAAGGACCACCGGCGCCAGGATCGGAAAGATCAGCAGGGCCGGTATTACCAGCAGCCCGATCAGCCCGCCTTTGACCCAGGCAGCCGCCACATAGGTTTCCGGGGACATTTGAATTTCGGCGGATTTAAGCTGGGCCTCCAGCTTGCGCCGCTTATAGGCGTCCATCCGAACCAGAGGCGCCGCCTTTGCCGCCATATCGAACAGGATGGCGTTCATGCTGTTCTTTTTCGCCTTTCCCCGGTTTGTGACGGTCAGCACGGCTTTGGTGCTGGCGGAAGTGGGCAGCCGGAGAAGTCCGGCCAGTAAAAAGAACGCTCCCAGGCCAAAGAGCGTTCCAAAGCATAGTAAGATCAAATACAACCTGTTTCACCTCAATTCCTTGTAATACATTCGTTTTGGGCCGGTGTTCCGGCTCTCCGCCCGTGGGCGCCCCGGCACATTCCAGCTTCCACCGCCCCGGAATCCCGGTGCGCACAACCACCCGGAGGCCCGCAGGCTGGCCCCGTTTTCCTCCGCCAGCGTGTAGGTGATGATCTTCCGAAACCCCATCTCTCTGGCAATTCGGGCACAGCAGCCATAGAGGAAGCTGCATCCATTGAGAATACCGTCTGTGCAGAGCCGTGTCACCTCGGCGGTTCGTCCGTCATCCAGATACCGGGAGATCGGCCGTCCCACAACGGCAACGCCGTGAAGCGTCCCATGCCCATCGGAGAGCGCCACACAGAATTTGCAACCCTGCGCCCGTCCGCTGTGGCGGTGGTGCTTTTCAATAAAGCGGTTTGCCTCCCGCAAGCTGATTGGAATGATCTCCGCGATTCTCACCTCCAATGAAAAACGCCCACCGGGAAGGTGAGCAAAATGGTTTCATCTGCTTTGAATTGGAAATATCAGGCTCCCTCATTTCCATAAACTCAAAATAGCGGAAATATCTCACCTGATTTTAGAGTAGATATTTCCATTTACCTTTTGTACTCCACCGGCTTTGTCAGCCGGATGACCGCCGCAAAGGAAATGAGCAGCACCAGCAGGCAGACCGCCAAAATACCCTTGCCGAAGCCGGTGTTCACCAACACATTGTACCAGTCTTTGTTCAGGAAGTAGAGCAAAGGAATGTTGCCCACCAGCAGGAAGGCCATTGTGATGAACTCCTTAAACGGCTCATACATCAGGTAGTCCAGCTCCGCCGCCACGATCCGCATATCGGACAGCTTGCCGATGATGGGGGTGAGCGTGCTTTTCAGGCTCTTATCATCCTGACAGGCGATAGCGGCGTCCACCCATTCCCGAAAGATATAGTTGTCCAGCTTGGGTTTCATATTGGAGAGGGCCTGCTTCACATCGGCGCTTATCATGCCGGTTTCGGCCAAAAAGCCCCGGAACACATCGGCCACAGGCGGGTTTAGGTAGTGGATGTTTTCCTCTACGGCGGTGATGATACTCTCGCTGCGCAGATAGGAGCTGGTGATGATGGACAGCCCGGTTTCAATCTCATTGTTCATCAGCTTTTTGTAGCTGTGAGAGGTGAACAGGACATACCAGAACGGGACCAGGCCCATACCCGCCGCCAGCACCGGGAGCATGAAATAATTTTGGATCACAATGCAGATCACCGCGCCCATAGCCGCCAGGAACAGGGAGAGGGCGCAGAGGGCGGCAAACTTGCCGCCCCTGCCGGTCAGGATCATCATTTCCTTGGCTTCCCGCACCGTCTTTTTGATGCCCCTGACCTCTCTGGGGTGGTTGAGCTGCCCGATCCGTTTGGAGATCGGCGCCTCCCGGCTGGCAAAGGATTTCGTCAAGTCCTCCGCAAACTCAAAGGGCGTCATGCCCAGCAGCAGGAAAATACCGGCCAGCATACCGGCAAAGGCCAGCAGAATCAGTACAATCAAGCGGTTTCCTCCTTCCCATCGTCTATATCCATCCGCCCACCGGCGATCTGCTCCAGCAGGCGGGGCGGCATCCCATTCTCCAGCAGCCGCTTTTGCAGGCTTGCCGAGATCGTGGACACCTTTTGAAATTCACCGCGCACTTTTATCTTGCCGTCCTCCACGGCGGTTTCCGATACATGGTAGCGGTAGAGGGTGTGGAGCTGCCGGGCGCCGTCCTCCAAAATCTCACACTCGGTAATCTCCATCACCCTGCGGCTGTTGTCCTCCAGCTTCTTCACAAAGAGGACAATGGGGAATGCCTCCGTCACCAGGTTATACAGGGTCTTGTCACCCATATCGTATTTCTGGGTACACAGCGTCACCATGCGGTAGTAGGTGGCCTTGCAGCTATTGGCGTGGGTCGTGGTAATAACCGCGTGGCCGGTGCGGGCCGCCTCCTGCGCCGCAAACGCTTCCGCTGACTTCATCTCGCCCACGCACACCACATCCGGGTCGCAGGTCAGGGCAAACTCCAAAAGCCGCTCCTGATCGTAGTTCTGCTTGGGGTCATCGGAAAAACGGGTGACAGTGTGGACTACATTGTTGAGGACATTCCCCTCGGCATCCTCCTTCACCAGATCAAACTCCCGGCACCCGTTTTCAATGGTGAAAACTCTCTTTTCATTGGGAATGGTGGAGAGAATCCAGCTCATCAGCGTGGTCTTACCGCTGCCGGTGGAGCCTGTGACGCAGATGGACAGGCCAAACCGCAGCACCGCCGCCAGGAAGTCCAGCATTTCGGCGGTGGCCGTCCCATAGCGGACAAAATCATCCCGCCCCAACCGCTTCGGGTTGACAATTCGGATGGAGGCCGCCACGCCCTTGTCCTTGTCGGTCAGCGGATTGCCCAGAACCGTGATACGGATTTTATTGGAGAGGTGGCCCACCACTCCCGGCTGGCTGTTGTCGAGGATCATCCCGGATTTATGAAGCAGCCTGCGGACCACATCCACGGCGTGCTGGGGGCTTTGGAACCGCTCTTTGGAAGGAACCACACGCCCATCCGCATAGGTGATCTTGGTGTCCTTCCAGGAGTTGATGTTGATTTCCTCCACATCACTGGCAAAGAGGTAGGGCGTCAGGAAAGAGAACTCGGCCATTTCCGTATAGAGCTTGTCGATCAGGGCCTCGTGGTCCATGCCCTCCACACCCAGGCTGTAATCATTGAGATACTTGGCGATGTAGGCGGTGATCTGCTGGCGCTGTTCCTCCGGGTTGTCGGTTATCAGGGTGGAATACTTGCTGGCAAGGTACTCCTGCACCTGTGCCAGCACCTCCGCAAACGGGCGCGTATTTTTGCTGGTGTTGAAAAAAAGACCGATGTTATTTGCCATCTCCGAACACCTCCACCGCGATGGCAGCGATGACCGGCTCATAGCTCTTGGCCTCTTTCCCGGAAAGTGGTTCCAGCAGCTTCAGCGTAGCCGCCTGTTCCTCCACGATGGGAAGATAGGGCAGCCGGTACTTCACCCCGCCAAATGAGTTTTCATATTCCATGCCGCCCGGATAAGGCCGGGTGTTGGACAGTACACGGATGTGCTGCTCCGGCTTGAATTTCCGGTCCTCGATCAGCGGAAGATAGGATGCAAAGTAGGAGATCGCTTTCAGGTCGCATCCACACACCCGCAGCACATCGTCCGCCACCTCCAGCGCCGCCGTTGCAAGCACATTCCCGGTCAGAACGCTGGTGCAGTCCACGATCACATAGTCCGCGATATGCCGCAGAAGCACCAGCATATCCACCGCCTTTTCCTTGCTGTACTCCGCGTAGGTGAACACATTTTCCCCGGCCTTGTAGCCCAGGAAGCTGATATAGGGGTGTTTTTCACAGGGGACGCAGGTTTTCAATACCCGCTCCTGCGTCATGCCGGGAGCGGACAGCAGATCGCCCACGGACACCTCCGGCAGTTTGCCCTCCGCCGCCACAGCGGGGAGCGAGGGGGCGGTCAGATCGGTAAACACCAGCACCACATTTTTCTTCCGCTTGGCAAGCTCCGCCGCCAGCTTGACCGCCGTAACCGTTTTTCCGGCGCCGGGGCTGCCCCACACGGCAAGCATCTGTTTCTGCTTATTCGCCATCTGTTGTTTCCACCTCCTGTTCCTCCATGCCCTCTGCGGGCTGCCCGCCGTCAGCACTGTCAACAGGGACCTCCGGCTGACTGCCCTCATCGTTGGACCCTGCCTCCGGCTCGGCAAAGAAGGCGTCCTGCGCCGCCAGGAACTTTTCGGCATTGGCGCGGGTCCCCCGGTAGACAAAGGCCAGATGAAGGCTGTTGGATTCCTCCAAATGGGCTAAAAGCTGGGCCTGTTCGCTGTTCACCAGCAGGGTGATGGTGGCGGGCAGGGTTTCCTCCGGGTTTTCTTCTTCCTCATTTCCCGCCGGCGCCTGATATTCCTTGTCCGCGCCGGAACTCTGGGTGGCGGCAAGCACCTCCACATATTTCAGCTCCGGGGGCTGGGTGGTTTCGCCGGTGTCCTTGTCGGTGGCAAAGAGCATGATAATATCGCCCGCCTCCACCTTGCCGGAGCCGCCCTTGGCAAATGTAGGGATGGTGACGGAGATCGCCACCTTGGAACCATTCAGGCGGGTCAGGTACTCATACTGTGTCAGCGGCTCCGAGGACAGCCACGCCGTATTCACATCCGTGTTTTTCCGCAGCTCCACATCGGTGTATCTCCCTACCACCTCATCCAGCGAGGTGGCAACGCTGTCCTCCATGCCGGAGGCCCCTCTGGTGTAGACCTCCACCATGTCCGCCGTGATGTAGGTTCCCTGTGGGATCACCTCGGCTTTTACCCGGACGGCTTCTGTCTGAGCCTTCAGCCCCTCGTTGAAAAGCGGTGTGATCCCAAAGCAGACCAGAACCGCCAGCAGGATGCACACCGCGCCGATGACCGTCCGGCTCCGAAAAATATTCTTGTTCAATTTGATACCTCCATTTGTTCAGATTTGAAATGTAAAAGCAGTCAGCCAGTAGGCGGATACGCCGCCGAAGCAGAAAAAGGGGGCCAGGGGCAGACGCACCATAGACAGCGGTTGTTTTTGCAAACGGCATTCCACCAGCCCGACAAGCACCGCCAGCGAGAGGGAAAGAACAGCCTGTATCAGCCCAGGCCAAACGCCCAGAACAAACCCGCAGGCCCCCATCAGTTTCATATCACCGCCGCCGATGGCAAACCCGTCCCGTTTTATCAGAACCGCCGCCAGCAGGAAGGGGCCGCCGACCAGGAACAGCCCCGCCACAGACGCGGCAGGGCGGAAACCAATCAGCCCGCACAGAAGGAGCAGGGCCGGGATCAGGTTTGGAATCTCCCGGTTTCGCATATCCCATACGGCGGCGGACAGGAGCAGCAGGCCAAACAGCACCCCTTTGACCATAAGCGGCGTCACCGCTCAACCTCCCCGGCGGGTTCCAGTCCGGTGTCGCTCAGTTCGTCCCCATGAAGGTCGTAAAAGTCCTTCATTTCTGCGGGAGGCTCTCCATTGACATGAAACACACAGCGCCGAAGATCCGCCGCCTGTTTTGCCACCGTTTCCTCCAGCGTTCCCCGGATGCTGTCCCAAAAAGAAAAGTCATTGTCCAGCCATTCCGTATATAGGGCCGCAAGCGGCTGGGGGCAGGTCAGCAGGGTGTCAGTTTCCCATTCATCCAGACCTTGCTCCAACTCTCCGAGAAATTCTTCCTTGATGACCTTTTCATAAGCGTGCTCCAATATTTCTTTGGGCGGCAGGGCGGCAATCTCCTCCATGCGGGTGTCAAATTCTGCTTTGGCCCGGTCGTAGAGCAGACCAGCCCGATACTCGGCGCCCTTGTCCTGAAGGAAGTAATAGACCACCTCGCTGATGTTTTCCGGGTTCATACAGCGATCCGGGACGGGCGTATTTCGGAAAGTCCACGCCTGTTCCAGCACATTCTCCATCGCCAGAAGCATATCCCGCTGCGTACCACTCAGAGGGATGTTTTCCAGTTCGTTTTTGATGGCAAGTATCCCTTGAATTTTTACAAAGTAGGAATCACCGGGGGCCAGCTCCTCCAACGGTCTGGCTATACTATGGAGTTCTTCGTCCAGCTTCTCTTTCAACTTCTCTTGTTCCAGTTCAAACCACCTCCTGCGGTCAGGCATACAGCCCGAAATAAAGAAGGATGGCGGTCAGGCCGACCGCCATCCCAATCATCAGGGGCCACGGGTTCCATCCTTTTTGAAACATCATTTTTACTCCCCCTGTTCCAACGCCTCCTGTGCGGCGAGAATCTGTCTGCCCACGGCATAGACCACTTGAATGGTCACAGAGTTTCCCGCCTGCCGGTAGAGCTGATTGTCGCTGTTGACCGCCCGCGCCCGGTCAAACATTTCATCACTAAAGCCTTGCAGCCTCCAGCACTCACGGGGCGTAAGCCTGCGGATCAGGCCGCACCCCGCAAACGGCGTCCCCTGGTTACAGGAGGTTTCCAGCGTACCGGCGCGGTCCTTCCCGACACGCCCACGCCTTGTTTTGCTGTCAGGGAACGCCAGATTGATGCTGTCCCCACAGCGGGCAACCGCGTAGCCCTGCTTCGTGGCCTCCCGGATACGCATACCGTAGGGGCATTTTTCGCAGTCCTGAAAGACAACGCCGTGGCGGTCCTGCGTTGTAAGGGTGAAGGCCGGTTCTCCGCACTCCTTGATCCGCCGCCCATTCTGCCTTTTTTCTTCCCGTTCCGGGGTAACGACTGCGCGGCAGCCGTAGAACACGCCGGAATTGTCGCCGCCCCGGTTGGTGATCCCGCTGTTATACTTGGCCTTGATGCACCGGGCATGGCTCGTCAGTTTGGGATTGCCATTACAGAGATCAACGAAATACAACCCTGTCTTGCCGCCCCAGCCGCCGGACTGGGCGGCCATCGTGACGCTGATGCCGGACGGGTCATACACCCGCTGGCCCTGCATCCCGCCTATGAGTTGGATAAGAGCTTTTCCACAGCCCGCTGGGACAGGAAATATTTTGGGTCCACCTCCGGCTCCAGAATGTCGGCAAGCGACAAGGAATACCCGCTCTCTGTTTTGAGGGGGGCCGAAATCCTTTGTATTGAGAAGTCCGTACTCGATATGGTAGCCGAGTGAGGCCAGCGTATCGAGAACGGCCGCAAAGTCCCATCCTCCATGAATGGACAGGAGATTCTTAACATTTTCAAGGATAATCCATGTGGGTCTATTTTCAGGGTTTTGGCCTTTGACGAGTTCAGCAAGCGTAAAAAAGAGTCCGCTTCTTGCTCCGTTAATCCCTCGCTGAAGGCCGCTGACCGAAATATCCTGACACGGGAATCCTGCTGCCCACAGGTCTGCTCCGGGGAGGTCTGCGGGGGTAACTTTTGTGATGTCGGCTGCATACCATTCATCCTCCTTCACATTATGAATGGCTCTGTAACTGCGGTCGGCATATTTGTCGATCTCACAATGCCCCACACAGCGCATCCCGCACAGCTCAAAGCCCTTGCGGAAACCGCCGATACCGGAAAAGAAGTCAAGGAATGTCATCTGCGCCATCGGCAGCCTCACATTTCCAACGCCATATCCTCATCAAGCTCTTTCTGTCCGTCATTCTCCATTTGAGCGGTCGCTTCCTGTTCCTCCTCCAATTCCATCAGCTTCATAAAGATGGCGTTTGCAACACACGGATCAATCTCCGTGACATACCGGGTAGTCGGGTCAACATGGTTTTCATCCCTCGGCGTCCGGGCATCCGGGAAATCGGTCTGTCCGGCCCGGTCAAGCACCGCCTGACCGAAACGGGAATCCCAATCGGAAAACTGGATGGTGCGGGAGAGGACATAGATCGCCCGCTCCACACCGTAAAAGCGCACCAGCTCTCCAATGAAGGAATCCAATTCCCGGCTGTTCATGGCGGTCATGGCCTTGTCCTGAATGAAATTCCGGCAGTCCATGTTGATATTGTAGCTGTCGCACCAAAGAGCCGCTTCATCCTTTCAGGCGGCTTCTTCCAGCGACGGATAGTAAACGGGAATGGCTGCGTACATTATTCAAGCCCCCATTCGTCCCCGTAGCGGTACGGGTAGATTTTCTGTCCGCGCAGGAACCGGACCAAATTCTGCACTTGGTCCACCACGGACAAATTGCTCTGGTCCTTGGTGGTCATCATCACCGAACCAAAGATACCGGCCAGCGCCAGAACCACGGTGGTGGTCACATTGGCGGTGAACAGCCAGACCAGGGCGGCCACACCGCCCATCGCCAGGGAACCAATCAACGCCTGAAAGAGCTGCTTTTTCCCAAAGCCGGTGAACAGCTCCGCCTCCGGCTTCACACCCAGAGGGATATAGAGTTTCAAGTCCTCGTCCATTCGCACCTCCTACGAGTAGTAATACAAAATCAGGTCTTTGATCTGCCAGATGGATTCCGCGATCACATAGAAGATCACAGTGTTGCGGGCGCGTTTTTTGTACTGCGCCGCCTGTTCCTCGGCGGCTGCCAGCCGCACCATGCAGTAGATAAACCTTGCCACGGCGCCCACGCGCACCAGCAAGATGATGGCCTTTGAAAGATCGTCCATTGTTACCATCCGCCGCCACCTCACTTTCCCATGCCCCTGACCATCTGCACCAGGCGCACAGAATGGTATGCGTTGTTGACGATGGCTCCGCCACCGCCGCCTCCGGTCGTAACGATGAACTCCTGAAGGAACTTCGGCGTCCGCACGGCCAAAATCATGCAGGCCACGCCCCAGAAGATGTGCATATTCATCATCAGTCCCACGCCCAGCTTGGCGAGAGAAATCTGGATAATTACCGAAAGGGCTGATTGAAAGAATTTGCTCATGTAGGGCTTGAACACGCCCTTGTCGTTGTCGATCAGGCCCACGCAGGCAAGGGGCATCCCCACCCGCAAAATCAAAATCTCCAGCCCCCGCATAAGGAACTGGAAGTAGAGGATGAAATACACAATGACGAACACCAACCCAAAGATGGCAGTCACAAGGCCGAGCGTGGAAATACCGGACACCCAGCCCGCCCAATCGTAGGCGGTGGCAAGGCCGATGGCCTCCAGCATCTTGTCGCTCATTTCCTCCACAATTCCCGCAAGCCAGCCGTACATGGTGGGGAAACAGACCGCCACGGCCATCGCCTTGAAAAAGTTCGTCAGCAGGGCAATCGGTTCTTCATCCGCGTCGCCATCGGACCACAGCACATAGGTTTCAAAGCCCTTTTTGAGAAATTTCAGGATGATAAGGGACACGCCAAAGCCAAACACAATATCAAACAGGGCTTCAAACAGATCGACACCGGCCAATGTGGACATATACTGCTCCGCGTACAGGGTCAGCGGCACGATGCCCTCCATCAGCCCGTCAATGTAGGCGATGGCTCCGTTAAGCAGGGCGACGATCAGCAGAACCAGAATATATTCCAACCAGCGGCCACCTCCTTTCCGGGGGCGGCCGGGGCCGCCCCCTTGTTGTATGAAATGAAAACGGGGCGGATCAGGCGGCAGGCGTCCCGCCGCCGTCCTCCGCCGCCAGCGCCCGGTCATATTCGGCCAGCACCACGGCGGACAGCTTCTCCCGCAGCTCCTTCGTCATGGGGAAGCACTGTTCCGTCCATTCGCCTTTTACATTCCTGCGGCTGGGCAGGGACACGAACAGCCCCTTTTCGCCCTCCACCACCCGGACATTCTTCACCAGAAAGCAATCGTCCAGGATGACGCTGCACACCGCCCGCAGCTTGTCAGGGCCGGTCAGCGTCCGTTTGATCTCCGCTCTGAACTCCATAGAAAACCTCCTTGATAAAAAGTACGGCGGGGCATGGCGCCCCGCCGCTCCCACCAAACATCAGCCCGCGTAATCGAACATATCCTTAATGCGCTGGGTAATGGTCGGCAGCACGGTGCTGTCCACAATGAGATAGAGGCCCGCCAAAATCAGGGCGCCCAGGACAATGGAAATCAGCACCGTGATCGCCACATCAAGGGTGCCCTGCCCCTCACGGTTTGCCAGCGCCTCCTTCGTGCGGCCTGCCAGTTCACGGGCTTTCTGCTTGGCCATCCAGATGGAAGTCATAGCCTTAACCTGAGTGTTGCGGATGAAGTGAGTCATAAAATCGTCCTCCTGTAAAATGATTTATTTAGTAAGGCGGCGGGGCACCGCCTGTACTACGAAAGCGGCCCCGGCTTACTGATAGTAGCCGAGAATCAGGGTCAGGGTGGCGGAACCTAAAACGGCACCGATGCAGGACACCACCGCCACCACAATGCGGTTGTTCCATTTCTTCTGGTCCATCTCGTCAGCCATGCCGCGCCGGATACAGAAGTAGATGATAAGCAGGCCGGACACCACCGGGGCCAGAATCATAAGCCAGTTGGTCAGATCACCAATCAACTGCTCGGTGCCCGTCACAATCTGGCTGTCCTCCACACCGGCCGCATAAGCCTGTACGGACATGAAAAAAGAGGCGGCAAGTGTGGAAAAACCGACACCTGCCGCCCGGACGGACTTGCGCAGCCCGCCTATCGTCTGTTTCACTTTTCCTTTCATCGAAACCTCCTGAAATTTATTCATCATCAGAAACACCGCCCCCTGCGTTTTTCTGCTGGGCGAGGCGGCGCATGATGTCCTTTTGATAGTAGACCCAGATATTCCACAATGCGATTTCCTGTTTTGTATCAGTGATAATGGGCCGTTTGTTTTCCCGTTCCTCCCGCAGCTTCCGGTTATGCTCCATGTCGCCCATGCCCAGCATTTGATTGAACAGCCATTTCGAGAGATCGGGGGCGTACATCATGGCCGGATGGTCCCGGCTGGTAATGATCTGATAGGGCCGCTTGACACGCCGCACCTCATCCGTATTCAGCAGCTTACGCTCCGTCAGACTGACGCTCTGGGAGCTGGACGGCGTGGTGAACCGCCCGTTACTGGCCGAGAGCTGGTAGCTGGATGTGGTGTAGCTGCCCAGCTTGTCCGACATTTCCCGCAGGGTTTCCGGGTCGTCGCTTTGCAGATAGGCCCATATCTGGCAGTTGCCCTTGATGGTGTTGGCGATATTGTCGCTGTACTTTTCCTTGAGCTGGTCGAACCCCTGCACATAGAGAGCGTAGCGCATCCCGCGTCCCGCCGCCACGGTGAGTTTGTTCGTCATATCGCTGATGGGGGTGAAATTCCCGAACTCATCCAGCAGGAAATTCACCCGCCGCTCCAGCCGCCCGCCCCGGCGATCCGCCGCCTCCGCCAAAAGCTCATACTGCTGGGACACAATGAGAGAGGCAATCGGGTAAAAGGTGGTTTTCTCGTCCGGCAGGATCACAAAGAGCGCCTGCTTTTTGCGTCCCAAATCCGTAAGGGTAAAATCACTGGCATGGGTAATGGCGTAGATGGATTTCGAGGTAAACAGGCGCAGGGTGGTAAGGGCAGAGGTGTAAAAGCTGCCTCTGGTGCGGGATGGGGCCACATCGGAGATGGATAGCAACGCCCGCGCCGGGTGTGTTGGCGACTGCTTTTTCAGATACTCCAGCAGGGGCAATTTATTCCCGATGGTACGGCACATCTCGGAAATGAACCAATACACATTGGTCATATTCTGAAACTCCGGCCGCTTTTGGTTATCACACACTACGCATAGAATCGCGGCGGCAATAATGGAACACTCGCCGTTGGTCCAGATTTTCTCGCCCTCCGGCTTGCCCACCAGGTTGTTGGTCAAGTCCCAGGCCAGCATTTCTGCCCGGTCGGTGTCGCCCTCGTTGATGGCGTCAATGACGGGCTGAAGCAGATTGTAGCGCATACTCTTGGCCGGATTCTTGAAGTCCAGCACCAGCACCTCATATCCCAGCTTTTTCAAAAATTCCGATGTGTACTGGAACAGTTCGGCCTTGGGGTCCGAGCAGAAGATGGATTCCCCGGCAAGCCCCAGAAGGCAGATGCTCTCCAGCACCAGACATCTTGATTTGCCGGAACGGGTGGCGCCGACACAGAGCAGATGGCAGTCATCACCTATAAAATAGATTTTTTCCTTGTCACCCTCCTTTTTCATGCCCACCACCACGCCGCCCTTCGTCAACGGGGAAGGCGGTGCGTCCTTGGGAATCACTTTGGGATGCAGATTCAGTTTCAAACAAACACCTCACTTCTTCATAAAATCCAGCCCGTCATAGCCGGTTTTTAACAGCTCCCGGATGGCCGGATCATGCGGGTCAAGGGTAAAGCTGTCAAAGGCTTTGCCTTTTTCCGCGTCGCTCATCCAGCGGGCCGAACCGTGCTGATACTGGCCCACTGCTTTGGGAGTCTTGATCTCCGGCGTGATGGTGTCCAGGTCGGATTCATAGGGCCGCATATTGGTGAGAAAGAACATCACGGCCAGCACGCACACAAACCCTTGCAGGCAGAGGTACAGCATCAAGTGCTGGCGGCTGGAGAACAGGCTGGCAAGGCACTCCCCTATGGGAAGAAGGGACAGCCGGGTGATCTCCCTTGTCAGCAGCCCATGAACAGCGGTGGAGAAAAAGAGGTTTAAGACTGTGCCGGAAATGAAAATCATGGCACATATCAATATCTTTTGCTTGGTTTTCAAAAGTCTATAATCACCTCGCTTTTTTCTTTAGCAAAAAACCGTTTCTGAAAGGCGGCTACTTTCAGAAACGGTAAATGTTTTCTTTATTTTAAATTTCTCTACTGACAAACAATTCAACGGTGTACCTTTCTCCAACGCTGGAACATTCTTGAAATCAAGCTCTGCTGCTTTGCTTCTGGCGCTTCTCCAACGCATATATCATCGTCTTCGGGGCAGTCAATGAGAATATGTGTGGGAATTGGGACCGGGCCATGATCTTTCCCTGTTCTTTTTAAGCAGTCATAACCGTATTTTGTAAGCACACGCTCATAAATAAATGCAAGGCTCAGTCTCTCAATATATCCACCCAAAACCAAAAGAAAAACAGGCTCCTTGAGCTTCACTCCCCAAACATACTCCCATTCAACCGTATAATCTTCTTCCACAATCCATTCCAAAATCTCAATATCATACTCAGGTTCATCTGGGAAAAAGCGATCACACATATGAAACCTCCCCGGACATTCCTTGCCAATGACTCCAAGTATTACTTACTATACACTGGAATGTACCTATGTCAAGCAGATATTTAATAAGTGTCACAAAATAATGCAACCTCAATTTCTCACCTTCCTCTCCAAATTCAGTCCAATTAATGTTCCATCTCCTCCTCGCCCTCCAGCTCAGGGGCAAGATCCTGTACGGCGGCCTCCAGCACCGCTTCCGCCACCTCGCTGCGGATTGGCTTATCTGACAGCCATGCGGCCAGACTTTCCGGCTTTACGATACCGTAAAAGTCCTTTCGCTCCCTGTGAATGTACCGCCCATCCAGCAGGTTTTCTGCATAGACCGCCTGCCCTCTGGCCCCATAAATGCAGCCAAACCCGTCACGGGCATACCACAGGGAATCGTCTGCGGTCAAATCCATACTGCTGCCGTAAGCCTCCGGTTTTAGAACAAGAATCTGTCCCTCATAGCCGCTCTGATTGCTGCCCTCCACGCAGTCATCCAATCCCAGGAGGCGGTCTTGCTGACGGATTTTAACTTTATCTTGTACCATTTCGTCTGATACATAGAAAATGGGCATATAGAGTTTCTTTGCAAGTTCCATTTCTTCCCGCATCCCGGAAAAAATGGCGCTGCCCATAACCCAAAGCTCGTCACATCGGGTCAGAAGCTCACCACCCATCCGCAATCCCTGTTCCCGCTACTCCGGCTGTTCATCGTCCAGATATTGCGTGAAGATCGTGTGGGGCGCCAGGGGAATCACCCCGCAGGATGCCGCATACGCGCAGTAGTCCCTTGCCCTTTGGATATTCCGCTCCACATCCCCGCGCAGGGGGGATGAGATATAAACCAGCCGCAATTTATCACCTACCTTTCCAAATCCAGCCCGTCCAGCTCTAAATCGCTGATGGGTGGCTCAAAGCCGGTGTCATAGGACACATCATCAAGCTGCCGGATGGCCTCCAATCGTGCGGCAGCCTTCGGGTCGGTCACAAGCTCCTGCTCCAGCAGGGCGTCGGCAACAATGGCGTTGGAAACCGGATCGGTAAAGCACAGGGCCTCGCCGTCCTGTACGGCCTGCTCCATGACGGATTCCGGCAGAATTTCCTCCGCAACGGCCTTGGGTATCTCAAGCCCCCGCTTTTTGCTTCCGACAATCTCATAGATGCCTACGGCGATCTCGCCGCAGGTGATGATGTTCCCCCATATATCGGGATTTGGGCGCCCGTCACGCATACCTCACACCTCCATCTTCCTCATAGGGCATAAACGCAATCACAGAGAGATAGTCCGTCCCCAGCCGCCTCAAAAGCGCGTCCTGATGCTCCATGACCTGATCCACCACATTTTCCGGGCAGTACCGCATCAAATCCTTCACATAGCTGCCCACATCCAGTCCGATAGGGTCGGCCAGATATTCCTCGTCCGTCATGCCGTCAAGCTGCTGGTTCAGGCTGTGCTTATACATGAGAAACCGGGCGATAGCGATTGTCTGGTTCCGCTTGCTGTTCATCATAGGCTATCCTCCCATCTCCATTTCATCATTCAGCCCAAATTCCATATCAAAATCAAAGTCCATGTCGGCCTCCCGCAGCTCCGGCATAATTTCCTCGATTTTATCAAGAATCCGCTCCACGGATTCACGGGCGTCATTGGAAACATCCTGATCGAGTATGCTCATTTTGACAAGTCCGGCGTGAAGAACCCTTAGTTCTTCCTCGCTGAACAGTGCCTTTTCGTCCACCAGGCCGCTGCGCTTGGCAAAGTCCTGACCGGCAAACTCTTTGTTGTAAAAGACCTGACGCGCCAGCATTTCCCCGGAATCCGGGGCTGTGCGGTAGGTGGAGAACACATAGCCGAACAGGTGATGCTCCTTGCAGGCCAAAGTCACGCCGTTGTATTCCGCCAGCTTGTAGGAACCGTTGGGCAGCTTTTCGTTGGCGTCCGTGTAGGGGCAGTCCCGGCAGATGCCCACCTTGACCGCTGTGTTCTGGGCGGTGTCGTTGATAAGTCGCATGACCTTATCCTTCACAGCGACAAACGGGTTTTGGATCACCGTATCCGCCTTGGAGAAGTAGGCCACAAGCTGATTTTTATAGTAGATGTCCGCAATATAATCCGAAGATTGGGATCGTTTTACATCAAAGCCCTTTCGGGCGAGCTGTTCAAAGAACAGCCGGTAAAAATCTGTTTTGCTCCGCAACCGGCAATCCTCCTTTCTTACGAGTAACCTTTTTGTTTCATCATCTTTTTGAGAACTTCAATGAAATCAAAAATCCGTTCTACTGCCGCCTGATTCTGGGGATAGGTGTGCGGCAGGGGCGGGCGCTTCTTCCGCTTCAGATCGTACCAGAGGCACCCGCCGTCCTTTCGGCTGGGGAACATACAGGACGGAACGGAAGTCCGTAAAGTAAAAGGGCACCCCCGGCAGGGATGCCCTTTGGGGTACTCATACAGCCGGGCCGTCAGGCGGGTCACGCCATAGGACCCTCTGGGGATAGACACCGGCACCCCGTTATGCTTATAACTCGTTGTTACTGTGTTCATCCAAACTCCTTTCTCGAACCGGGCGGCCGGTTGTTTGATTTGTTTGATGCCGCAGGACAGCAAAAAAGGCAGCCCTCAATGGACTGCCTTTCGCATTGGACATATTTAAGTTTGAGCTATCCGCTCACAGTTCTTTCAGCAGGAACGCCATATACAGCGGGAGTGTGAGAAGCTGTTCGGTGCGTCCTACATTGTAGTCCCCCAGCTTGATTGCCTGGCTGACATGGTACTTTTCAGGATGGCGCAGGATCGTTCTGGTGCTTTTCGTATTCCCTGTGGACGCTTTGACCTCCACCAGTGTGCATTGTCCTTTATAACGGATCACAAAGTCCACTTCCAAGCCGCTGTCTTTGTGGAAATAGTAGAGTTTTCGTCCCATCTTACCGAAAACATCCGCAATCAGATTTTCAAAAATCGCGCCTTTATAGCCGTAAAGATTTCCTTGCAGGATGTCGTACTGTGTGCCATCCTCCAGCATACTGACAAAAAGGCCGCAGTCCCGCATATACACCTTGAATATATCTTCCTCGGCATTCCCATCCAAAGGCAGTTCCGTAATGCTCAGATTATAGCAGCGGACAATGATCCCGGCATCCTCGATCCATTGAAGGCTCCCGGCATATTTTGATGCGGTTGAACCTTTTTTGACAACGGAGTATTGAAATTTCTTGTTTTCTTTACTGAGCTGCTTCGGGATAGACTGAAAACACTCCTTAATCCGTGATTTGTCCTTCTTCTCGGCATACTTCACCATATCGTCCTCATAGGAGCGGACAATATCGCGCTGGATTTGCAGTACCTCATCCATCTGCTTCGTATCTACAAAGGTCTGTACGGCATCCGGCATACCTCCGACAACCACATATTGCAGGAGCAGTTGCTTCATACGGTTGTGCAGGGCCTCCGGGACAGGCGTCTCTTTCTGCAAGCACTTCTTTAACATATCAATTACAGGGTCAGCAATCCTGTTGGCCCACAGAAATTCTTCAAAATCCAGAGGGTACATATCAATCACCGTTTCCGATCCGACCGGAACAGATTTCGGTTCTTTTCCATACCCCTTCACACCCAGCAGAGAGCCGGTGCCTATCACATCATAGCGCCCATCAATTCGGAAAAACTTCAGGGCGGTTCGGGCCTCCGGGCACTCCTGAATCTCGTCCAGAATCAAGACTGTACTTCCGCTTTCAAACACCGCCTCGCTGCCCAGCAGGGCGGACAGCATCATCACGATTGTGTCCACTTCCAGGGACCCGGCAAATACAGAGGCATAGTCTGGATTTTCAAAAAAATTCAGGTACACAACATTTTTATAATTTTTCTTTGCAAAGTCAAGGACAGAAAATGTCTTGCCGCACTGTCGGCAGCCCTTGATAATCAATGGCTTGCGATTTTCTGTGTTTTTCCAGTCAATCAGTTTCTGCTCAATTTTCCTTTTCAGCATGACAGTTTCGCCTCCCTTATTCTGTTTTATTTCAGTATAGCCGAAAGCAACAACTTTTTCAAGGGAGTTTTAACGCAAACCGAAAACTTTTTCAAGCGACTTTTATCGACAAGCATCAACTTTTCCGATTTTTCTCTTGCGCTGCACATTGGTTATGGTTCCATGCCCCTGTCCTTGTGCCGTAAATACCATTCCTTTTTGGCTGCCTTGGAAAGATCACCTCCCATAGCCTTCTGGCAATCGTCGTACTCCATACCCATGTTGACGGCGTTCTGTTCCAACGCCATCAGGATTTCACAAATCATCTGCTCCGTATAGTAGGCTTTTCGGGCCTCCGCATACTCAAAAGCGCCGGTTTCCCGATCCTTGCGAAGCATGGCGCGTATGGCCTCCAATACCTTGTTGGCGATCAACTTGTCCGCTTCCGCGATTCCTTTCTGCTGCTGTTCCTCTACATGGGCGGGGTCGGTATCATAGAGCATGGCAAGCTGGCACTTGGCGTCCGCATATTCGTTTACCAAATCACCGATGTATTTACAATTCGCTTTCAAGCTGGCGACGAAGGTATCCAATTCGGCCTTTACTTCTTCTGGTAACAGTTTATAGGCCAGGCGGCCTTTTTTCGGCATCTTTTCTTTCAGGGAAAACAGGCCGGGAATGAAATGGGCCAGCTCATCCGCACTCAAAATGCCGTCCAGTGGGACGGCGCCCAACTCATCATCCGTGATATGGCCGAAGGTTTCCCGCAGGCGCTTATACTCGCTGGGATGAAGCCGCTCCATATATTGCTCAAACTCATCAACCAGATCAACGGCGGCTGCGGTAAGCTGCTCTCTGGCCCGCTGCTTCGTTTCACAATATGCCTGAATTTTGTCCGCGAAGGTGTCACGGATCAACTGCCTGCGTATTTTATCCGGTATGCTGGGATGGACAAAGGGAACCATTGTGCGCTGATTTTTGTCCCAGAACACCACATGGATGTGCGGATGGCCTCGCTCATTATGGTGGGCGGCTGCCCATTGTAGATTTTGCACCCGGATTCCGTTGTATTTTGCCAGCGTTAAAATGTGACGCTCAATATAGTCCTCCCAGGCTTTGTGATCGGTCAGCCCCAGCTCGGCCGCTGTTTCCGGGGAAAAAGAGATAATACCCCGATACATATTCACACGGCGGTAAGACAGCTCCCGCACCAGACGGGCTGCCTCCTGCCAGGTGGCAAACTCCCGCACCTCGCCGGGTTCCAGCTTCCCGAACAGGCCGTGACGCATCCCCTCATTTTTCACCGCGCCGGGACGGGTGGCGATATAGCCGATGTGGGCATAGTTGCACTTGGGCGTCTTTTTCTGATTGGGGTGCCGGTGGCACTGCTTATAGATCAGGATCGACACGGCGACCTCCCTGAACAGCCTGAATCGCCTTTTTCATTTCCTCGTCATCCAGAAAAATACGCAGGGCGTCGGCGTTCTTCTGGTTTGCAAACGCCAACGCCTCTTTTCGGGCCGCCGCCTCGATCTTCTCAAAAGAAGAATAGCGGTCCCGGTCGATCAGGTCAGCGATGATGGCAATATTGGCATAGTAGCCTGCGGCGGATATGATCGTCAGGCGGTTGATAAGTCCGGCCAGCCGGTTTCCCAGCCCCTTGATCTGTCCGCTGAGTTCCTGCCGAATTACGCCGCTTATCATGTCGATGTTCTCAGCGGTACTTTCCAAATCCAGATATTCGTCAATCGCCCGCCGTACCTCTTTGGAGAAGTCCGTCCCATTCCTGGCCGCCAGCTTATTGAGCGCCTGAATGGTGTCCGGGGGCAGATGGATGGTTTTGCGCTCGGTTCGGATGGGGGATTCCTTCAAGTCAAGCCTCCCTTCCATAAGGTGTGACAAAAATCACACCAAAATCAAAAAATCATACCTTGTAAAATTCTCAAAAACCCGTTGAAAGCACGGCTTTCAAGCAGTCGGCCCGCCGTCAGGTATGACGGCTATTCCTGCCTTAACCGGGGAAACGCAGGCCCAGCCTGCGGTTTCCCGGCTTCGGGGCGCCCCGGTGGGGCGGTCAGTACGGATGAAAAGAGAAGTGAGAGGGTCAGCGTTCCAACTCGTCCTCCGGTTCTTCAGCAGGTTCCCAATCTGTGAAGATATCCGCCATGATCTGTTCCTTGCTCCCACGGGTGGAACTGCCCTGTGTTTCATAATCCCGCAAACCGTTCATCCGTTCCGGGATGGAGAAGAACGCAAAGCGCCCGTCCTTCATCTGCGTCAAAAGCCGCATTTCACAGCCGGTTGTAGCATCCATGCTGTCCATCAGTTCTTCCAGCGTCCCCACCTTTTCCGCCGCTTCACGGACAATGGAGCGGAACATATCGGACGGAATCTCCACATTCCAGACAGCGTAATCGTCGCGTCCATGACAGGTGATGGTCTGGATGGCCGTGCAGGGGGCGCCAGCGAACTTCTCCAGAGCGGAGGACAACAGTGCCTCGGCCTCCGGCTCCAAATAGCCGCACAGATCTAATTCCACCGAATTTGCAACGGCTGCGGCCTCTTTCTCGGTCAGCACGATGTTCACATTGTTTCTTTCATAGGAAAAGCCTCGCCCATTCAGCATCAGGGAACATTCGGCAGCGATACGGAACATTCGGAAATAATCATCTGCCGTTTCGCCCAGCGTCTTGCCGGTGGCGAAAGATTGGAAATACCGTTTGCCATCGCTGTCCCGGCAGGCCAGGGAAATATCCAGGTAGATTCCCTCGCTGGAACCGAAATTCGGGATGCAAAGGGCTTCTTCAAATTCAGGAAGTTCGCCGGTCAATCCCTCATACTTGCCGGAGAACGAAAAGTATTCATCCGGGAGAAGTCCATGAGCCTCCAAATGCGTTTTCAGCTTATCAAAGGTTTCCTTGGCGTCAGCCATACCGATGTGTTTGACCCGGTGGTTCTCATCCGGTTCACTCCATCGGTCCAATTCAAAGGTCTGTATCTTTGCCATAATCAAGCCTCCATTTCCTGTTCATCTTCGTTTTCAGGTTCTTCAGTAGCGTCCCTGTTAAACTCCGCCTCCAGCTCCGCCATACGCAGGCGGTCTAAAGCCTCCACGGTGCGGCCTTTCCGCCGCTCCACCAGGTCGGTGTTAAAATCATTCAGATGGGGAACATGGACGGCACACTGAAAACCCCGTCCGGTGTATTCCCGAACCCACTTGGCCGCCGTAAGCTGCCCCCAATTCCGAAACCGCCCGTCCTTGTCACGGGCCAGATAGTCGTTGTCCACCGCAAATACCAGCCGCCTGATCTGCGGATGGCCCTCCAGATAGCGGTCAATGGCCCCGTTCCAGAGGCAGCCGGTGGAGATACGGTGATCCTCCGTCCAGTCCCGCCCGTAAAAGTCAGCGGCGATGGACGCATGGCTCATCAGGTCAATCGGGGCTTCGGTGACGATCAACAGGTCGCTTGTTCCCTCATGGAAAAAGGGGTAGCTTTTATCAGAGCCGGTCGCGTCCATCTTGAATGAGCTGTTTTCTCTGGCCGCCCGCATAGAGCAGTACCGGGGCGTTCCCTCGGCGTCATAACCCACAAACACGCAGTTGCCGTACTTTTTCTCCTGATAGATCATTTTCCGGTTCATAAAATGGCTGACGATTTGGGGGCTGATCCCCCGGATGGACACCAGATACCAATAGGCCCGCTTCATATTGTCCGCCTTTTCAGGCAGCGCCAGCGGCCCGCGCTCTTTCTTCTCATAGGGCGTCACCTGCCGGGCTTCCGCCGCGTATTCCTTGCCGATCAGCTTGCCCACCGCTTCCGGGAAGGACAGATTTTCCTCCCGCATGACAAAATCAATGGCGCCGCCCTTGATGCCGTCATCCGGCCCCGTCCACTGGAAAAAGCGGTTGTTCTCCGGGAAGATATACAGACCGCCGCTGTGCTTCATGTGGACGGCCTTGCGGCCAGCCTTTTCCGGCTCATAGCCATATCCACGGGCAAGAGAGAGAATGTCCACACTGTTTGCCTGCCGTATCTCGTCCTCGGTGAATTTCTGATACGCAGCGGCGCTTCTTCGCATAGAATCACCGCCTTCCTGACTGTGTGTTATAGTTCTTCATCACAATCTTCCTCATAATCGTCCTCCGGCTCATAGTCCGCTTCGTCCTCCGGCGCCTCATCCTCGTAGAACTCATCCAGTTCAAACCCAGCACGGGAGATCTCCTGATCCTCCATGCCCAAATGATCTTTTAGGTGGCGGTACAACTCCCAGCCATCGTAGTGCGCGGCCGCCCACTCCAGCGCCTTACTTAAAATCTGGTGCTTGCGCTCTCCCGGAAGGGTTTCCAAAGTTCCGTTACGGATTTCGTCAAACTCCCGGTCGAGCATATTCAGATATTTGTAGGCTCTTGCGTACAGCGGTTCTTTGGCGCAGTCGGGCAGCAGAAGATTTTCCGTTTGCTCTACAAATCCATAGGACAGGTCATCATATCGCTCGTCCCCGTTGCGGCAGGCAGCCCGGAACTGCTGAAATCCTTTCATGTTGCTGAAACCACGGTAGTCCATGACACCAAGGAGAATTTGGGAGCCAATAATGACCTTCAGCATTTCCTCATCCGTAGTGGCGGCAACCAGCCGCATGGTACTTCGCTCCTTGACGATGTTGCACCCATAAAGGATATACAACGGCTGTGTTTTATCCAGCTTCACAATCCAATCCCTCCGTTTCTTCCCTCAATTCTTCCAGATATTCGTCAATTTCCAGCTCCTCATAGCGGAACTGGAGCAGTTCCACGATAGCCGGATCGCAGTCCTCCGGCAGATAGTCTTTTACATCATCCTGCACATCCCTGATTTCCCCCAGGAAGCCCCAGCAGCTATCTACCTCCACATCTTCCCGGAATAGCTGGAACCCGTAGCACTGGCCGGTCAGGAAGTAGTCGTAGGACTTTACCTCGCCCTCCAGCACTTGGCAGGCCTTCTCCACAGTTTCAGGCGTTACCTTGCCGTACTCCGCTTCAATCCTCCGTTTATCCGCATAAATCCATCCTACCTGACCGGAATCCCACGGGCAGGAAAAGCCGGTGGTGTTCATGGTGATGCCCGAATGGTCGTAGAGATAGAGGGGCAGGATCACCATGCCCTCCATCTGCTCCACCAGCGAAAACAGTTCGCCGGTGGAGAGAGCGGAGAGGCAGTCGTCCAAAAACCAATCCGGCACATCATCTTTCAGCGAGGCGGCATAGCTGGACGATACATACCAGTCACTCTCGGAAGTCCAGCGTTGGTTCTCCAGCAGCTCCCACTCCCTTGTGGAGCGGTTGTACTCCAGCTTGGCGTCCTTGGCCTTACCAGATTTGAGAAACGCAAAGATCGGATTGCTCCGGTTATGGCTGCTGGAATATTCAGAAAACAGCAAATCCTTCAAGAAATCACGGGGTTCCTCGAAATCGTGCTTTTCACCCAGAGAGTAGCGCCCATGCCAGCAGACCATTTTCCCCAGGCAGTCGTAATCCTCACGGGGGTTCAGGGGCATATCATCGTCTACGATAAACAGAGTGTAGGGCGCCCTTGTTGCCGCAAGCGGCATAATGCCTCACCTCCTTGCCCGCTGGGACCACATCACCGGATCGCGTCACGGTAATGCCGGTACCAGGCAAAATAGAAAAAGCCGCCAACCACGACGGCAGCGGCGGAAATACCAACAATTACTTTTTTCATACGCACTCCTTTCCAAAAACAGGTTTACAGTTCCATGTCCTGCTCATCCTCATCCACAGCGGCAGGAGCCTCCGGGCTGGCCTCGCCCCGTTCCTCAAACTGCTGCTTGGTTTGAATTGCCGCTGACAGCTTCGGGAGCAGTTCAAACATTTTCGTGCTGTCACGGCTGCCTTTATAATAACGGTAGTCCCATTGTCCGCTCTCCGGGGAATAGCGGATGCTGTGCAGCGCATTGATGATCCAGCCCTGTGTTTTCAGAGGAACCGGAATCTCATGCTCCCGGAAAAGCTGCATAATCAGGGCCTTGCCGTTGACCTCCCGGTTTACCACCTCCTTTCCCGCCAGAATATCCTTCTCAGCCTCCTGGATAGCGGTATCATAGCGGGCCTGCTGTTCCTGTTCCCTCTGACACCTTTCTGCTTCACGCTCTGCCGCCCATCGTTCTTCCCGCTGCCTGCGCTCTGCTTCTAATGGAATATTGTGCCGTTTTGCCTCATAGTACCGGCCCAGCAGATTGGCAAAGCCCAGGTCTGCCCACCGCTTCGGATCGCCCATACTCTCATTAAAAACCCGTTCAATCTCACCCCGGATGCCATGCTCCAATGTAGGCAGCCATTTCAAGATTTCCTCCAGCCGGTGCCGCTGGTCAATGCCTACCATGAACCCCTCGCAGGGGATAAAGACCGTCTGAAAAAACTCCCGTTTCTTTTCCATCGTGTAGAGTTCAATACCATTCTCATTGTAGAAGCGGTAATAGTAATGCTTATTGCCCATCAGGTCTTTAGCAAACACCCGGTTTTCATCCTTTTCCTTTGGCGGGAAGATGTCCTTTTTCTTTTCGACCGGCCGGGTGTAGCGGGGAGAGAGGCCAGTTCGCTCTAAACTGCGGGTGATTATTTGCTGAACCTGTTCGATCCCGCCATGCGACTTGATGAACAGGTCCAGGTATTCCGCCTCCTGTAAGGGGCAGAGATGCAAACCCGTCCTGCCCTCATAGACGGCGCCCTTGTACTGAAACAGGTCCAGGCAAAAATCGTTGCGGAACGGCTTGGCCTCCCGTACAGGAGAGAAGGCGCCTTCCCGGAAGATATAGCAGACGGAGGAATGCTTTTCATTCATCATGCCGCCCCTCCATTTCCTTTACCAGCGCTTCAATGGCTTCATCGCTGAATTTGGCAGACAGGTATTTATGGATACAGTCCACTTCCGAATCCCGCAGAGATTGTGTAAGGGCCTTTTCCAGTTTCTCGTGATCTTCTGCCTGTATGCCAGGGTAGTTGTCCATAATCCGACGCACATACGCTTTCAACAGCGAATACTGGTCAAATGAGTTCAAAATAATTTCCTTATAACTCGGCGCCAGCGCCGGGAAGAACACAGTCAGCAGATTGAGCTTTCTTGCAATCAGATCGTTCTCCATCCTCATCTAAAACCACCTCGCTTTCCTGTCCCTGCAAAGACTCGAACTCCAGCTTTGTATTGATCTCCGTCAGGGTAGCAACTTTTTCGGACAGTTCTTCCTCATAAATAAAAGGCTGGCCCATCTGCTGACGGGCAGCCTCCAACTGCTTTTGCACTTCTTCCAAATCCCGCTGTGCGTATGTCAGATAAGAGGGAATACGCTCGGCAAGGTTCTCAATGCGGGTGATTGCTCCCTGACCAGAAGAACCAATGTCTGTGTTGTACCGGGAGCTTCCCCGTAAAACAAGCCCCGCTGAGAATGGATCAAAGCTAAGATAGAGCCGAAATCCACGGTAGGTGCCGATCTCAAAATCGTAGTCATCTTTTTTTCGCCCCTCGCTTATCCTACGGTATAGCAACGCCAGGGCCTCGCCTGCTTCGGGGCGTTCTGTATAGCGTTTCCCATCCAGCACGATGGAGAAGTTCCCACCTCTGGACTGTTCCAGCAGGGCCGCATCCTGACTAATCTGCTCGATTTGGCGCTGGTACTGCTGGATGCGGCTGGGATAGGTCGTGTTCACCTTCCGTTCCAAAGAAAGCTGCTCGTTGCTCCACGCACCTCGCAGGATTTTCAGCTCCGTCACCCGGTTTTCCAGCTCCATCTTCTGCGCCAGCATGGGGTTATCCGTAGCGGCCGCCTTAAACTGCGCGGCGGAAAGCACGGTTTCATCCACATCCTCACAGGACCGGGCGAGGCTCCTGCCTGTCATAATCTGTGTGATATAGCGCAGTTTCTGTTCCTGTATCTGCCAGAGATAGGCGTCAAATGTACCTTTCGTTACAAATTGTTTGACAATAACCTCTGGGTTTTCGTTGCCCTGCCGGACCCCGCGCCCATTCCGCTGGGTAATATCAGAAGGCTTCCATGGACAGTCTAAGTGATTGATAGCAATTACTTTGTCTTGGACATTTACACCAGTTCCAAGTTTACCAGTACTGCCTACCAAAATGCGAATATCACCTTTACGGGTGAGTTCAAACAATGATTGCCTTTGAGCTTCAGTAGCGGCGTCATGGGCAAAGGCAATCTCTGATTCCGGGACCCCTTTCTCCACCAGAACTCGTTTTATTTCGTCATACACATTAAATCTTCCGGGTTTGGGAGTTCCTACATCGCAAAAGATAAGCTGGACTGATTTCTGCTCCTTGGTATCCACCCAAAGTGAATAGACCTCATTGATACAGACATTCAATTTACTTTCGGGGTCATTTTCCGCATTGGGGTCTACCAGACGGGGATCAATCGCCATCATACGAGCCTCGCTGGTCAGCTTCAGCATATTATCTTCTTCCGGCTTTACGCGGCCAGCGCGGATTGCGTCTGCCCGCAGGATAAACTCCGCCATGATCGCTTTTTGTGCAGGAGTCGTTTCTGTGGTGATAATTTCTGCCTTGCCACCGTGAACAGAAGGTAAACCCGGAATATCCAGCATATCAGAAGTCTTGATGTCGGCAACCTCACGGAAAACAGCCATCAGTTCCGGCATATTATAGAACTTTGCAAAACGATCCCGCATTCGGTAGCCGCCGCCCTCTGGCTTGATCTCCAAAGCGGAGGTCCGTTTTCCAAAATGAGCGGCCCAAGTATCAAAATAGGACCAGCCGAACCGTTCCAATTCCTGCGGCTGCAAATATCGCTGCATAACGAACATCTCCGAAAGAGAGTTGCTGATAGGAGTTCCAGTGGCGAATATCACACCCCGTCCATTGTTTACTTCCTGCAAATACTGGCATTTCAGCAGCATATCAAAGGCCCGCTGGCTGGAGGAGGTGGTGATGCCCGCCACATTCCGCAGTTTTGTAAATACAAAGCAGTTTTTGAAAAAATGAGCTTCATCCACAAACATCATATCCACGCCGAGCTGTTCAAAGGTCAGAAGATCGTCTTTCTTTTCCTCGGCAGACAGCTTTTCCAGTTTGGTTTCCAGATTCTCACGGAAAATCGCCATCTGCTTTACGCTCCAGTTTTCACCCTTCTCATGCTTCATTTCGCTGATTGCGGCCTCGATCTCATTGATTTGCTGTTCCAACTGCATGATCTGCCGTTCTCTTGAAATAGGGATTTTCTCAAACTGACTGTGCGCCAAAATCACCGCGTCATATTCTCCGGTGGCGATTTTGGAAACATAGCGGTTCCGGTTCTTGGGGGTGAAGTCCTCCACCGTGGACACCAGCAGATTGGCGTTGGGGAAGAAGCGGTAAAACTCGGTCGCCCACTGTCCCACAAGGGGATTGGGAACCACAAACACCGCTTTGTGGATCGCGCCCAGGTTCTTCAGGTACATCCCGGCTGCGATCAGGGCGGCGGTTTTTCCAGCGCCCACCTCATGGGCCGCAAGCCCTGTGCCGGTATAAATGACACGGGCAACAAAGTCAAGCTGGTGTTTCCGCAGCTTCATCTCGGAGTTCATGCCGGGGATCACCAGATGGCTCCCATCGTATTCACGGGGCCGGACAGTGTTAAAGGTATCGTTATACAGTTTAAGCAGGGCGTCCCGGCGTTCCGGTTCCCTCCATATCCAGGATGCAAAGGATTCCTGAATCTGCTGCTGTTTGGCGCGGGCGATCATGGTTTCCTTCGGGTTGATGACATACCGAACCGCCTTATCGCCTCTGTCATTGGTATATTCCTGCCGATCCCGGACGGTTGTGGACTGCATATTCAGGCAGTCCTCCAGTATCTCATAAGCATTTTTACGGCTTGTGCCGAGCGTCTGATTGACCGTCACGGAATCGGATTCGGAGTTTTTATTGCTGATTCGCCAAGTGGTGGTATAGGGGAAATACTCAATATCAATGCGGTATCGGTTGTCCCCACCGTCGATTACTTTGGAATAGCCGCTGGTCTGGAAGGTTTCATACATGAATTGACGGTAATACTCAACCGGCACCCAGATGGCGCCCAGATTCACTTCAATATCGGCAGGGGTCAGAGGTTCCGGCTGGACCGCCTCCAACGCCTCCACATTCCGGGTAAACAGTTCCGGTTCCTCCGCCGCCTTCTGCCTTGCGTAGAGCAGCTTGTCCCGCACATGGCCGCTCAGATATTCCTCCGCCAGCTCCCAGCCCTCATCCGGGTTTCCATAGTATTTCTGCGGATTGAGATAGATGCGGTCGCCCAGCTCTGTCACCAGCTCGTGCGGTCCTTTCCCGGTCAGGAATGACATATAGGAGAGGTCTACCCGCAGCTTACGGTTCAGGCAGATATGCAGGGCGTCCTCGGCGGTATCGGCGTGATTGACCTCCCGGAATGGCCGGATGGTCGCCTTATGGAAGATGGCCGACTTGTCCCAGCCGCTTTTATCCTTGCGCTCGTCCTCAATGGAGCGGAGCAGAGGGAATTGATCGTCGTCCGAAAAGGCGAGGATATTTCCCTTGCTGTTGATGGCTCCATACTTGGCGGTGAAACGGTCATAGACCTGATTGAGTTTATCCTGCGCTTTACGGAGGTCCAAGGGATCATACTCACGGGACTGGATACTGATAACCTCCAGCAGCGCGGTACGGATTTCACACAGGCCCTTGATGCGGGCTGCCTTCATGCCGGTGTAGGGCTGTGGGATCAGCTTGTTCTTCTCGCAGTAGTAGATTTCGCCGTCCTTCACCACAAAGGTGAAGTTCCGGGTCCCTTCGGGGGCGTCCTCATAATCGGTCGGCTGTTCTTCCTCCGCTTCTTCTATCGGTTCCACATCCGGCTCCGCGCTGAAACGGGCGTACAGGCTTTCCACCGCGTCGGAGAGGTGTTCATACAGGTCGAAACCCTCCGGCGCGATACAGGCCGTGCCATCCTCGTTACCATACATATTCCGGCTGCTCTCCATCTTGCCCATGAGCATTTCCGGGTGGTCCATGAAATAGCGGTTGTAGGAAATCCATTTGCCCCTTTCCAGGTCTGTCTGCACCCATGATGGGGTGTTTGTCCGGTCAAGCGTCATGGGGACAGCCCGCTTTTTCAAAAAGACAATATCGGCGGTCACTTCGGTTCCTGCCAACATTTTGAACGCCGTATTGGGCAGGCGGACGGCGCCGATGAACTCTGCCCGCCGTGCGATATATTCCCGCAGGCTCTCGTCCTTCCGGTCCAGGATACCCTTGCTGGTGATAAAGGCGATGATGCCGCCCGGCTTGGCAAGGTCCAGGGACTTAATGAAAAAGTAGTCGTGGATATAGGGGTTCAGTTCATTGTAGCGGCGGTCATAGATTTTGACGCTGTTGAAGGGGATGTTTCCCAGGATCACATCAAAGCTGTTGTCCTCAAACTTGACCGCCTCATAGCCCATAACGGAAATATCCGCCTCTGGATAGAGCTGCTTTGCGATCCGCCCGGTGATGGAATCCAGTTCCACACCGTACAGCTTGGTTCCCTGATACTGCTCCGGCAGCACAGAATAGAAATTGCCGGTCCCCATGCCGGGGTCAAGAATCCTGCGGTCAGGGCCGCCCTCAAACCCGAACCGTTCCAAAGCGCGGTACATATAGCGGATCAGCTCCGGCTCGGTGTAGTAGGCGGTGATGGTGGAGCGCATGGCCGCCTTATATTCTTCATCGGTCAACAGGGCCTTTAACTCCTGATATTCGCTTTCCCACCCGGCCGCTTTATCGGAAAAAGCGTTGGCAAGGCCGCCCCAGCCCACATATCGGGCAAGGGTGATCTGTTCCTCCGAGGTGGCCGTCCTCTGCTCCGCCTCAATCTGCTTCAAGGTCTTAATCGCCAAAATGTTGTTTTTATATTTGGTCTTGGCGCCGCCGGGGTAGAGGTCATAGTCTGCGGAAAAGCGGAAATTGCGGGGGACGGATGGTTCCGGCCGGGGATTGGCAGGCGGTTCAGAGGCCGCCTTTTCCTCCGACTGTGCGGGTGGCTCATCCTCCATGCGGATAAAGGCCCGTGCAGGTCGAAGCTCATCCAGTTCCTTTTCCAGCCGGTATTGAATGTCCTCTAAATCATCCATATCAGCGGCTTCCGCTGGGGACAGGATGCCGCCGTTATCCATCCGCTGCACATAGCCGTCGTACAGACGGGTAATGTCCTCCAGATCGGTCTTGACCTTTTGATATTCCGGGTTGGGCTGTTCGTCCACCACCGCCCGGTAGAGGGCAGAACCGTCCTCTGTCAAATAGCCCCATTCAATTTCTTCATTGGGATACTGCCCTTGCAGATAGCGGAGCATCTGGGTGGCGATCCCCTGACGGCGGTAATCCTCCAGCACCTCAATCATATTGATATGGGGCCGTTCCTCGAAAATGCTGTATCGGATGGTGCCTACCGTCAGTTCCCCACGGACGGCCTGCATGAGCATATCAATCTGGCCGTTGTGGGAGTCCAGCGCCTCATCCAGTATCCGGGTTTCCTCCGGCGGTTCTGCGCTGGGTTCCGCGACAGGCTCCAGGGCTGACATACGGCGGGCATATTCGTCGATTTTTTCTGTGGAAAGCCATTCGGGTTTTTCCGGCAGTTGGGCATACAGCTCTCGCATTTTGACGATCTGTGCATCCACGCTGCCCGCCCACAAATGCTTTTCCGCCCGCTGTCCCGCGCCCAGAAAATACTCGCAGTCTGTACGCAGACGGTCTAACAGGCGGTATTGGCCGCTGAAAGGCTGCGCTTCATCCTGCTGCACCGGCTGACTGACGGCGGGTGCCTCCAGATAGCGCCCCTCATCCACCAGGCGTTGGACGATACCGGCAACCTGCGGCCAGGACAGTTTGGTTTCCCTCTTTTCCCCATGTTCATCGGTCCAGTGCAGCTCAATGCT
The DNA here is from genome assembly GCF_024462915.1 of Clostridium sp. DFI.5.61. Classification (NCBI taxonomy): domain Bacteria; kingdom Bacillati; phylum Bacillota; class Clostridia; order Eubacteriales; family Clostridiaceae; genus Clostridium; species Clostridium sp. DFI.5.61. The sequence continues at coordinate 8,174 of NZ_JANGBZ010000017.1, read as the reverse complement.
GTCCGTACCGGAATACACATAGTCAAGCCCCGCCGCCTCATCGGGAAACCCCTCATAGCCGTACATCTCTTTCAGGAAAGAGGCAAAAGCCGAGCCTGTGGGATGGGTCAGGGCAAATTCGTAGATACGCTCTTTTTTCTGTGTATTCAGAGGCCCACGTAGCATAGCGCGCTCAATCAGCAGATCTTCCGGGCTTCTTTCAGGAGGCGAGGCCAGCAGGGAAAGCTGCTCCGGTTCCTCGGCTTCTGCGGCTGGTGCTGCTTCGGGGGCTGGCCGCAGCTCCACATCTACTTCCTCATCGTTGACCAGCATGGTGGCGCGTACCGGCTCATAGCCCTGACTGGCGATGTTATTCAGCCAGGTGGCAAAGAACTGGCCGAACCCGGCGATCCGCTTTTCCTGCGTCGGGTCTGCCGGGTCTGCCTCTTGATATACGCCAATTCCGCTGTTTTCATAGCTGAAGGCCCGTAGGGTCCCGGCCTCCCGGTCAATCAGGAAGTCCATATAGGGGTCATACATCCGGTCGCCATTCTGCATATAGTAATGTTCCATGCAGTAGTGAGCGCCGTATTTGTGGTGGATCACCAGGGGGTCATAGGCGTCCCCAGCCTCCAAACGCAGAGATTCATACTGGCCGGACACGATCTCCGGGAACAGCTTTTGAAAACGCCGGAAGTTTTTATGGGCGGTGGTATTCCCTCTGGACTCATGCGGGGATGGAGATTCTTCCGCTGGTGGAATCAGATTGTCTTGATCTCCCGCCACGATGACCTGTTGCCCGCCAGCAACCGGCTCCGGCACAAAGGAGTCTATTTCATCTGCCTTTGGGATTCCCTTGATTTCAGTAAATACCGCTTGCGGGCGGACAGGTTCTTCCGCCGTTTCACCTGCTTCATAAGCCACAGCACCCAGAACATAGTCATAGTCGGCCTGACCGATCTCCCTCTGGGGGACACCGCCCATTTCTTCTATTTCATCCGGGATATTGTAGTCCCCGATGGGGTCCGGTTCTTCCTCTGCGGCTACATCCGGGTAAACACCCGTTTCGATCAAGGCATCCAGCAGATTGGCAAGGCTGGGCCAGGGAAAGTAGGTGTAGCCATCATCAAAATAAAAGGAAATGCCGTCCTCTCCACGGAGCTTTGTGCGGTACAGTACCTCGCCCTGAAACTCCCGGTCGCCATAGGCCGTGAACAGACCGCAGATCTCCCGGCCTTTTTCTGTCCAGTTGTAGTCTGCAACGCCGTCCGCCAACACCGCCCGCACCGCCTGATGGAGTTCAGGGGGATAGAGGTCGGTGCTGGTCAGGATATGCTCATAGTGGCGGCGGACTTCTTCATCGGAAAAGTGATGTTCAACCTTCGTGGGAGCAGAAAAAGAGCCGTCCTGTGCGGGCGGCTCTCCTTCATGCTCCGCGCCTTGCGGCGCCTCGATATGCGGTTGTTCTTCGGTCAGCGGGGGATCAGCACGATGGTCTGGAGTACCGTTTCCTCCGCCATCAGCTTCAGGTCGTTCAGGTGGCGAGTCCGCTCCAGAATATCCTCGGTCTGCGGCATCGGCTCCTGCTGAAGCATCTGTTGGGTCAGAGCCTCGATCTTCTCCATGGCCTCGTCCTGTACCCGGTGCATGACTTCCATCAGACTGCCATCCATTTTCAAAATCGTATATCGCTCCGGCTGGTTGTCCTTGAGATATTCCAGCGCCATCCGCCCGTACCGGCCCAGGGGCCTGTCCGCCTCGCTGCTGTTGGAGATTTGCAGGTCGGGGAGAAGCATCCCGCCCTGTTCTTTGTAGTTCAGATTGATGTTCGGCTTGCTCATATTGCACCTTCCTTTCCCGATTGATGATCCTGATGTTGCGCTCCATCTCCAGAAGCACCGCTTTTGAAATGGAGGTGACCGCCATGCCCAGATGGGCAACCAGCGGAACCGTGTTGAAATGATTGACCGTCGCCATTCCATCGCTCGTGCGGATCGCATCATCTGGCAAGTGGCATTTCTTTCCGATGAAATAGGAAACACTGTCCGTCAAGAGCTGGATATACTGCGCTTCAAAGCCGCCTGCCGGTATTTCCTCAAACAGATGGTTTTTGGTTTCCTGCCGAAGTCCCTGCAAATAATGCTCGTAGTTGTCATTGACGGACTCACGCGCCAGGGCATACAAGAGATCCGGGAATGGCTGCGCCTGAAACCCATGCGAGAAGGTAAGCCGTTCCCCCAACGCCTTTTGCATCTCATCGGAAAGCCGCCAGTTGGTAGGGTGAATCTCCCTGCCCACAGTTTGACTTATATCAAAGAGATAGTCAAGCGTAAGACGGGCGTTGCTGTAAACGCAGACAGCAATCCCTTTGGGACGGGAAATTAGGTTCCTGCCCACGCTGGCCCACTGTTTCTTGCTGGCAAGGATGGTCACATCCTCATCCTGCGCGTAGACCAGCAGGATATTATCAAAGCTCTGCTTGTGGAACCGGGACGCAAAGGCCAGGTAATCCCGCCAGTTCCGCTCGCTGCGGACGATGTAGGGGGCCATGACCTCATAGATCGTCCGCAGGCGTTCATCGTTTCTCAATAGGCTCCTCCTTCCTGTGATGGATTTCCAGTTTAGACGGCCGCGGCCTCTTTCTGGGCAAAGTAGAGGGCAAGGGCCTCGTCTACAATGCTGTCAAATTCCTTCTGAGTGATGCTGGCGGTAAAGTATTTCTTGTAAATCGCCGGTTTGACTTTGAACGCCGCAGCCGTGGATTTTTTTGGTTTCCGGCTGAACTCACCGGAGAGGATTTGTTCCGCCCGTTCCGGGGTCAGCTTGCCGGTGTATTCCCGCAGCAGGACAGCTTTGCCCTCGTTGACCTTATACTCGCTTTCCGACAAAACCGCCTCCACCATCTGCTGTTCCTCTTGGGCCAGATAGGAGAGCTGGACTGCTGCTGCAATCGTAAATTCTCCATCGTCGATCCTGATTTTCAAAGCAACAGACAATTCATTGATGCGGAGATAATTCGCCACGGCACGGCCTTTCAGGTTGTACTCAGCCCCCACAACATCCCTGCTTTTGGACTTGTGGCAGTCAATGCCACAAGTCTTGTTTTCCCTGATTTCATCAGGGTTTTCCAGCTTTTTCAGTTCCTCGATAATATCATTCCTGCGCCCCTGACAAATCATCTTGGAGTAACGCAGCGCCAGTACAGCCGCCTTTTCAGAGGGCAACATTTCGGAGAAAGAGCGTTGCAGGACATTGGTTTCAATGACATAAATCCATGCGTCATGGTCGGAAAGATTTTCTTTTATGATACAGGGAAGTGGGCGCTTCGCAGCAATAGCGGCGTTCTGCCGGTTATGACCGGCCAGCATTTCGTATTCAAACCCATTCTCGTCCGGTTCGATCTTTCGGACAATGGCAGGAACCAAAACACCATTCTCTGAAATGCTCTCCACCAGGTCATTGAGCCGTTCGCCCTCATACAGCCGGAAAGGATGCCCCCGGAAACCACGGATGATCTCCGGCGAAAGCATTTGAATTTCGTTATTTCCAGGCTGGGCAGGCTTGTCCTCCGCTGCCGCCGTGTTCTCTACCTCCCGCGCAACACCCAGAAGGTCATCCAGAGAACTGATACGGGGATTGATTTTAGGCATACGCAAGCACCTCCTTTGCCAGATTCATATAGGCTGCGGCTGCGGGGCTTTTGGCGTCCAGCTCCATCACGCTGAGTCCCTTGCTGTTGGCGGTCCCCACCTGAACGGTAGCCGGAATCTGGCTCTCAAAAATGGGGAGGTGGCTGAATACGGAACGCACCTGTTCGCTGGTCTGGCGGTATAGGGTTGTCCGCTTACTGCATTTCGTGAACAGGATGCCGATGATCTCCACCTTGGGGTTCAGTTTTTGCTTGATTTTAGAGATCGTTTCCGTCAGTTCCTTCAAGCCCACCAGAGCGAACAGCTCCGGGTCGATGGGGATGATGATCTCATCCGCCGCAGTAAAGGCGTTGATGGTGAGAGAGCCAAGGGACGGGCCGGTGTCCACCAGAATGTAGTCATAATCTGCCCGGAGGGGTGCCAGCAGTTTGGCAAGGCACTCGTCCTTTCGTTCAATCAGTAGATTCACTTCTGCCACGGTCAGCGTCTTTTTGGATGGGAGCAGATCTACCTTGCCTATGTTCAGGATGTAGCTTCCTTTTTCTGGCATGGCTTCATCCATGACTAACTTCATCATCAGGCTGGCCGTCGTTTCCTGCAAAGCGGCTGGCGCCACGCCAAAACTGATCGTCAGGTTGGTTTGGGGGTCGAAGTCCACCGCCAATACCTTTTTACCCAGCTCCGCCAGGGAGTAGGCCAGATTCCGGGTGCTGCTGGTCTTTGCCACGCCCCCTTTCTGGTTTGCCATTACAATGATTTTCCCTGTTTCCATGCCAGAAAACCTCCTATAATCTCATTTTGTTTTTCTGATTTTAACTGCCTTTTCCGATACTCACTACTGGTCATGAAGTCCAAAAGGCAAACTTTAGGGATGATAAAAGCTGTACCATGAAGGAGGGCTTTTAGTTTTTTTGATCGCACCCATTTTGTGATTGTGGATGCTGTGACACCTGCCATTCGAGCCGCCTGCTTTGTGGTGACTATATCATCTGGAATATCCTTAAACCGATCCGTATAATATTCTCTCAGCTCTGATTCCGTCACAGATTCGGGAAGGGTCGGTTTGATGGCGTATGTACTCTTATACGAACCGGGAGGCAACTTGTATTTTTCTGGATAAATTTCCCTCTGGTTCAGATAACGAACAATATCTTTTACCTTGATCGTATAATTTCGGGTCTTTTTCCCGCTTTGCACACAGGGAACCAAACCGGCTTGTAATAAATATCGGGCAGTTCTTTTACTTATGTGACACATTATACGAAATTGTTCTTTTTGTACGGTTTCTGGATATTGCTTTAGTAAGTAGCTATATTTAGAAGCTCCCGGCATTTTGCTCACCCCCTCTTACCAGCCACAGATTTTCAAAGGTAGCTAACGATTCCCGCTGAATGGGGGTTTTATTTTTTATGCGACGATAATACGGGCTTATCAAAAATTCTACAAAAAAGTCTTTCGGAATAACATATCCTTTGCCAGGTTGGAACGCCTTTAAGATATTTCGGCTGATCCATCCCACCACAGCAGATGAAGAAAAGCCCGTAACTTTTTGAACATCTTTCACAGAAAGAAGGTCTGGATAGGGAATTAGGCGCCTCTCGTAAAACTCTTTCATAGCACAAATGTATGGACTATCAAGTTCCTGTCTGCACTCCTTTTTGTAAAGATATTCGAGAATATCTGTCAGTTTGATCTTATGGGTACGAATTAGGCGGTTTTGCTCAACTGTGTAGGAGATTTCTCCTCTTTGTTCCAAATTGTAGGCGGTCTTTGCACAAATTTTGCAAATTTCGCACAGCTCGGTTTGAGTAACATAGGTGGGGTATTTCTCTATAATATCGGAATAGTATCTCATCAAATCCATATGCAACACTCACTTTCTTGTTGGTCTGTCATTGGCAGGTGAGCTATGCTGTTGTTGATGATTTCTGGTTTGACATTGTATATGACAAATACAATACTTCCATAAGTAGTATAGAGTGATTGCGTTTTTGTCATAAAAACATTTGAATCCTCTTGTCCAAAGTCGGGTATTATTCTATCCTTGTTCTATCTTCCGGGCGCTTCTGAGGTAAAATTGGGAAGAATACAGAAAGAACTAGCGGGGTCAAATAAAGGTAAAAAAGCAAGTCAAGAACTCCGGTTAATTCAGTTTTTCTACTTCCTTTATGTACTATCATCTTCACTTAATTTCCGTCAAATTTTCGATTTAAGATATGACTGAAATCATGTTACAGAGATGGTAGGACTTATAGCCGGAAATTCAGTAATCGTGCGGGTTTACAGGTGCATTCAAATCAAAAATTTGGGGCTGTTATATCCTGTTGTTCTATCCATTTCCTGTTGACCAAATTACGGGAGAAAAAGCACAATGAAGAAAACAGCCTCCCATTTTTAAGGTGCGTTTCAGGTTCCATCAGGTACATTTTTCTTCTCCGACTTTCCGTCATGTTACGGGTTAGTAGCATGATTCGAAATCCGGTAGGTCGGCTTCGCCGGCGCAAGAGTTCGAATCTCTTCACCTCCGCCAAAAAGAAGGGCATGACCTATGGTCATGCCCTTCTTTTTGGGGCCCGCCGCCCAGAGTGCGGCTTCCCCCCTTCGGCCTTTGAATGCTTGGGGGCGGCAAAGCCGCTCCTGCACAATTCCCGGCCTGCGGTCGGGAATTTACGCGCCACTCATCGCGCACTCATCCTGCTGCTCCTCGCTCCAAATCACAACCGCTTATGCTGGGTTGTGATTTTGTTTTTGGTGCAGACTTACAGCTACTGCACATTTTTCGCAGCTGCCGTCTATGTGGGCGCAAAGTCCCCTTTGCGGCCGCGTCTTTTTATTTCTGCAGCAAAAAAGACGACACCTCATGATCCCTTGTTCCTCCTCTCCCAACCTCAGCCACTTACATTGGGTTGCGGTCAGGGCCGCCCGGGCGGGGCCTGATAAATGACCGCACGCCCCCCCCCGGGGGGGGGGGGGGGGGGGGGGGGGGGGCGCGCGGGGGCCCCCCGCCAGTGGTGGTCAACTCCGCCTGCGGGCGGTTTTGATAGATGCGCCCAAAGGGCGCAGAGGCGGTCAACAGGTCGGGGACGAGCCTAATTCCCGATACCTTGCCGTCTGTACCGGCTTGCCGGTAATCTGAATAGGAGGTAAGACTCATGCACATCACCGATCCCATTGCGGATATGCTGACCCGGATCCGCAACGCGAACAACGCCAAGCATGACACCGTGGATGTCCCCGCGTCCAACATGAAAAAGGCCATCGCGCAGATCCTGCTGGAAGAGGGCTATATCAAGAACTTCCAGCTGATCGACGACGGCACGCAGGGCGTGATCCGCATCACCCTGAAGTACAATGCCGGCAAGGAGAAGGTCCTCAGCGGCCTGCGCCGGGTGTCCAAGCCCGGTCTGCGCGTCTATGCCGGTGCCGATGAGCTGCCCCGCGTCCTGCGCGGCCTGGGTACTGCCATCGTGTCCACGTCCAAGGGCGTCATGACCGACAAGAAGGCCCGCGAGGCCCATGTCGGCGGCGAAGTCCTGGCATTCATTTGGTAAGGAGGGTATAGGAATGTCGAGAATCGGAAGAGCTCCTATCGCCATCCCTGCCGGCGTGGAGATCAAAATCGAAGAGAACAACGTGGTGACCGTCAAGGGCCCCAAGGGCACCCTGACCCGTCAGTTCCACCCCAACATGACCATCGCCCAGGAGGGCGCCGAGCTGAAGGTGACCCGTCCCAACGACGCCAAGGAGAACCGCGCGCTCCACGGCCTGACCCGCACTCTGCTCCACAACATGGTGGTGGGTGTGACCGAGGGCTTCAAGAAGGAGCTGGACGTGAACGGCGTGGGCTACCGCGTGGCCATGGAGGGCAGCAAGCTGGTCATGAACCTGGGCTTCTCCCATCAGGTGATCGTGGAGGAAGTCGAGGGCATCAAGATCGAGGCCCCCACCCCCAACAAGATCATCATCAGCGGCTGCGACAAGCAGCAGGTGGGCCAGTTTGCCGCCGAAGTGAGAGAGAAACGTCCCCCCGAGCCTTATAAGGGCAAGGGCATCAAATACACCGACGAGGTCATCCGCCGCAAGGCTGGTAAGACCGGCGCCAAGAAGTAAGGAGGTGTGCCACTATGATCAACAGACCTGATACTCGTTCCCAGCGCATCAAGCGCCACAAGCGTGTGCGTGCGAAGATTTCCGGCACGCCCGAGCGTCCCCGCCTGAACGTCTTCCGCAGTGAGACCAACATCTACGCCCAGATCATCGACGATGTGAACGGCAAGACCCTGGTCTCCGCTTCTTCCCTGGAGAAGGATTTCTCCTGTGAGGGCACCAAGACCGACGCCGCCAAGCAGGTGGGCGTCAACGTGGCCGAACGTGCCAAGGCGAAGGGCATTGAGAACGTGGTGTTCGACCGCGGCGGCTATGTGTACCATGGCCGTGTCAAGGCTCTGGCCGAAGGCGCCCGTGAGGGCGGCCTGCAGTTCTAAGGGAGGAGGAAACGACAATGGCTAGATTTGAGAGAGAACCCAGCGAGTTCGTGGAGAAGCT
>NZ_JANGBZ010000169.1:0-242 GCF_024462915.1 Clostridium sp. DFI.5.61 | reverse complement strand
AATGCCGTTAACGAATACATAACTTACTGGAATCAAAAAAGAATAAAACTCAGTCTTGGGGGACTCAGCCCGGTAGAATACCGGACTGAGTATCAAAAAGCCGGTTAACTGAAACTGTCCAGGTTTTGGGGTTCAGTTCAGCTCGCGCCGCATCCGGCCGGGATAACGCGAAGTTTGTCGGCAATATGAAGTTATAGAGATAATTTGTTGTGGGCCTGCTTGCGTAACCGGTTGAAAAGGGA
>NZ_JANGBZ010000168.1:0-243 GCF_024462915.1 Clostridium sp. DFI.5.61 | reverse complement strand
CGAGCCTGTGGATAACTTGGGGCGCTGAAAACAAAAAACCAATAAAAACAATGTGTTGCAAGAAAGCAGAATTGCAAGTTCCGAATACTCCCCTTCCAACCCTGTGGAAATCCAGTATTCATGCGGGTTCAGCGCATATCACCTACCGAAAAACCGTGCGTATGTGCTCAACCTGGCGACGGATTCACTTCCGCTTCCTCGCCCACTCGCTCGCTAACGCTCGGTCGCTGGGGCTGCGGCGAG
>NZ_JANGBZ010000167.1:0-243 GCF_024462915.1 Clostridium sp. DFI.5.61 | reverse complement strand
AATAAAGGCACCTTCAGAAGATATGCGCTTTCGCGCAGCAGTGGCTGCATATGGGCAAAAGTTACGCGGTTCTGAATACCTGAACAATACCTCCTGGCAGCAGATCAAACAGTGGGCTCAGAAGGCAAAAGGGGAAGATCCACAGGGTTACAGAGCGGAATTTATTCGCCTGATTGGACTGGCGAAAGATCTGGACAATTCACAAAACTAAAAATGATAATTCTGTTTGCCTGATATCGACAT
>NZ_JANGBZ010000166.1:0-244 GCF_024462915.1 Clostridium sp. DFI.5.61 | reverse complement strand
AAATTGACAAAAGTTTTGTCGATCGTTGTCTGACTGAAAAACGCATCCTTGCCTTACTCGAAGCCATTACCAGCATTGGGCAAAGCCTCAATTTAACCGTCGTCGCGGAAGGCGTCGAAACCAAAGAGCAATTTGAGATGCTACGCAAGATCCACTGTCGCGTTATTCAGGGATATTTCTTTTCCCGCCCCCTGCCCGCCGAAGAAATTCCAGGCTGGATGAGCAGCGTGTTACCGCTGAAAAT
>NZ_JANGBZ010000165.1:0-244 GCF_024462915.1 Clostridium sp. DFI.5.61 | reverse complement strand
CAAGCTTTATGACGCCACCATTAACAACTATACACCAACCGAAAGATGAACTGGGGGAGCTGGCGATTGATGTACTCATCCATCGGATAACCCAGCCGACCCTACAGCAACAACGATTACAACTTACTCCGATTCTGATGGAACGCGGTTCGGCTTAGATTTACGCTGTCTTTTGATCAAATTATTACCATCGGTTGTTTTCAGTAGCATGAACATTGCTGCTGAAGCAACAGTAATAATGCCC
>NZ_JANGBZ010000164.1:0-244 GCF_024462915.1 Clostridium sp. DFI.5.61 | reverse complement strand
GAACGCACTTCCCTCGGTTCTTTGCTTGACCATACTGGCGCATTTGGCGAAAGCGAAAAATATGCCGCACGCGTATTTGGTGCCGATCGCTCCTGGTCGGTAGTCGTCGGTACTTCCGGCTCTAACCGCACCATCATGCAGGCTTGCATGACCGATAACGATGTCGTGGTCGTTGACCGTAACTGCCATAAATCCATCGAACAAGGCTTGATGCTGACAGGTGCGAAACCGGTCTACATGGTGC
>NZ_JANGBZ010000163.1:0-245 GCF_024462915.1 Clostridium sp. DFI.5.61 | reverse complement strand
CTGGGTTCGGTGGACGCCAGCCCGGCATTTCGTCAGATAACGGAACTGGTGAAATCCCAGTCACGCGATGGCGACCCGGACTTTGCGGCTTATTATAAAGAGCCGTCGAAAACTATCCCTGACCCGAAACTCAACCTGGTTTATATCTATGGCGAAAGTCTCGAGCGAACCTATTTTGATAACGAGGCTTTCCCGGATCTCACGCCTGAACTGGGCGCGTTGAAAAATGAAGGCCTGGATTTCAG
>NZ_JANGBZ010000162.1:0-246 GCF_024462915.1 Clostridium sp. DFI.5.61 | reverse complement strand
CCCGATACATGGATGGAATTTAATATCTTAAGATTGATTTATTGGACTCACGATGTTCAGAACAACTTCTAAATCCTGATGTGGACATTTCTGCAAAAATGGTGACTATAGCTACATTTAAGTTTATTTTAATGAGAAATTCTACTGTAAAAGGTGCGTTAGAAAATATTGATATGAATGTAAGACCCGTGGGCAAGTTTCAGCTATCTTACTTTGTTTATGTACAGGTTTGGAAGCTGGGATGCC
>NZ_JANGBZ010000161.1:0-246 GCF_024462915.1 Clostridium sp. DFI.5.61 | reverse complement strand
GGAGAATTCCCGCAGGGCGAATTCAGTTCGCCCGAGGATTTTAAGCCCCAAGGGCTCCCACAGGGTCTGTGACCCTGTGGGAAGGACCCGCCGGCGACCAAGTCGGCCCTGAACCACCGGCTGCGTAAGCTGGTGGAGCTGGGGCAGGCCCGGGGCGAGGGGGCGGGGCACACATGAATTCGGAGCGAAGTGGAGAATTCCCGCAGGGCGAATTCAGTTCGCCCGAGGATTTTAAGCCCCAAGGGC
>NZ_JANGBZ010000160.1:0-247 GCF_024462915.1 Clostridium sp. DFI.5.61 | reverse complement strand
CGCAACGAGCTGTACGAAAGCATCAACTACTACCAGTACGAAGAGAAGCTCGACGACCTGTTTGCCCGTGGTCAGGTGAAATAAAAACGCCCGTTGGTTGTATTCGACAACCGATGCCTGATGCGCCGCTGACGCGACTTATCAGGCCTACGAGGTGAACTGAACTGTAGGTCGGATAAGACGCATAGCGTCGCTTCCGACAACAATCTCGACCCTACAAATGATAACAATGACGAGGACAATATGA
>NZ_JANGBZ010000016.1:0-61001 GCF_024462915.1 Clostridium sp. DFI.5.61 | reverse complement strand
CCCCCCCCCCCCCCCCCCCCCCCCCCCCCCCCCCCGCAGCCGTTTTTTGGATAAGGGCCTGTGGGCATCCATGTCACACAGACAGAGAGACGGAGGGGACGGCCTGCTGGGGCGCGGCGGCGGGGATGGGCTTCGTCCCGGCGTGAGCGGTGTGCAGCAGCAGCACCCCGGCGCCGGCCAGCAGGATCTGGGTCAGGGGGACGGACAGCCAGACCCCGGACAGCCCCAGCCCAGTGCGGGGCAGGATCAGGGAGAGGGCCACCAGCACGACGGGCTGGCCGTAGATCAGCAGGTCGGCCCGGGTGATCTGCTCGGTGGCGCAGAAGTAGGAGGTCAGGATGCGCACTACCGACATGAACGGGAGATAGAGCAGGAACAGGGGCAGGATCACCTGGAACAGCCGGGTAGCGGCATTGGATGCCCCGAACAGGTGGGGGATGGCGGACCGCCCCAGAAAGAGGGCGATGCCGCAGAGCAGGGCGGCGGCGGGGGCGGAACGGAAGGTCAGTGTACGGACCTGAGCCAGCGCCTCCTGTTCTCCGGCGCCGTAATACCGGCTGAGAAGGGGCTGCGCCCCGTCCCCGATGCCCTGGATGATGAAGTGGACCATGCAGATGGCGTAGCTCATGACCGCATAGCAGGCCACCGCCAGGGAGCCGCCGTAGGCCAGCGCTCCCCGGTTGATGACCACCAGCGTGACCGTGTTCAGCATGGTCAGGCCGAAGGGGGACAGGGAGGTGGCAAGCAGGCGGAGAACGGTCCTCCGGTTCAGACGGAAGCTCACCCCCCGGAACACCCGCTTCACCCGGAACAGATAGACCAGCCCCAGGGCGGCGGACACCCCCTGGGCGATGACGGTGGCAGCGGCGGCCCCGGCGGTGCCCCAGCGGAAGACGGAGATGAACAGAGCATCCAGCACCACATTGGTGAGGAAGCCGGCGGTCATGGAGCACATGGCGGCGTCCGCCCCATCATAGGTGCGCAGCAGGGGGACCAGCCCGGTGCCCAGCACCTGGAAGAGCGAGCCCAGCACGATGACCCGGGTGTAGCTGTCAGCATAGGCCAGGACGGAGCCCTCCGCGCCCAGCAGAGGGAGCAGGGGGCGGTAGAGCAGGGCGAGCAGGGCGGTAGACAGCACGCCGGCCAGCAGGAGCAGCACGGCAGTGGAGCCCAGGGCGCGGTGCTCCTCCGCGGCGTCCCGGCGGCCGATGCACACGGACAGCACCACGGCGGCGGCCATGCCCAGCCCGGTGCCTAGGGCCTGGACCAGGGCGGTGACCGGCCAGGCCACATTGATGGCGGCCAGCCCGGCATCGCCCACGCCCTGGCCCACGAACATCCCGTCCACGATGGAGTAGACGCCGGAGAAGGCAAAGGCGATGACGGAGGGGAGCACATTGCGCCAGAAATTTCTTTGGATCATGAGAGGGGCCTCCTCAGGCTCCGAAAGACCGGAGCAGATGTGATCAGAAAGAGGGAGCGGCCTCGGGCATTTTCACAAAAATAAGGGTCTTTCTTTGTCTAAAACAGAAAGTGCCCGATTCCGAACTATATATATAGTGCGGAATCGGGCAAAAGTCAAGAAACATCTTAACAAAACATTAACACATTTTCAGGGGCAGGAAAGAGCAAAATTATGGAATCTGCCAGAGGGTGGGAGAGGCATCCGCAAATCGTTCCAGGCGATGGTGGCACAGGGCCTCCATCTCCCCCCAGCGGGGGGCAAAAAGGGGGTCAAAGACCCCTACCACAGTGAAGCCAGCCTGCCTGGCCGCAGCACAGTAGCTGGGAGAATCTTCGAAGAGGAGGCAGGACTGGGGAGGGACGCCCGACCGTTCCGCCGCCAGACAGTAGAGAGCCGGGTCCCGCTTTTCTATTCCCAGCTCAGCGGTGGTGTAGACGGCCTCAAAGCAGTCCAGAAGGCGGTGGTGCTCCAGGGCGGCGCGGCACAGGGGAGGCATGCAGGAGGTGAGCACCGCCATCCGTGTCCCCCGGCGGCGGCAGGCGTCCAGAAAGGCGGGCACGCCGGGCTTCAGGGGCAGAGTGTGAGCATAGGCGGAGCGGGCCATGGACATCCAGCCCTCCATGATCTCCTCCGGCGTCTCCGGGAGGGAGAAGCGCTCCCTGGTGTACCGGGCCGCGTCGGGAGCGCTGTGGTGGGTGACGTAGTCGGTGTAGTCCTCAGGCACCGGCGAGATGCCCCGCCGGCCCAGAAATTCAATGTCGATGTCCAGCCAGATCCCGTTGGAGTCCAGCAGGGTGCCGTCCAGATCAAAAAAGTACATGGCGGGACCTCCGTGCAGGATGGGGGCCTCCTGCCTGGGGCGGGGCCAGCCCCCGGGTTGCGGCCGGGACGGTTTTCTGGTATAATAGCTCCGTTTTTGACAGACCGGCCCGGCATGCTTCTTTCCTATCATACCACGCCGGGGGAGACTAGTTCAAGATGGGAAGTGAAGCCATGTCTCCGCATGTGATGAAAAAACTGGCCAAGCCCATGCTGTTCGCGGCAGCCATCATCTGGGGCACCTCCTTCTTTGTAATGAAGAACGCCCTGGACGTGATCCCGGTGTTCTACCTGCTGGCAATCCGCTTTACTGCGGGCGCGGTCCTGCTGGCGGCGGTCTGCTGGAAGAAGTGGGCGGGCTTTACCCGGGACTATCTATGGCGTGGGGCGGTGATAGGGGCTTTCCTGTTCCTGGCCTATTCGGTCCAGACTTTTGGACTGGACCGGACCACACCCTCCAAAAATGCATTTTTGACGGCGGTGTACTGCGTGATCGTCCCTTTTCTCTACTGGGCAGCCGCCCGGCGGCGCCCGGACCGGTACAACATCCTGGCCGCCCTGCTCTGTGTCACCGGAGTGGGACTGGTCTCTCTGGACGGGGACCTGTCTGTCAACGCAGGGGACGTGCTCACCCTGATCTGCGCTTTCTTTTACGCTGCCCACATCGTGGCAGTGGCCAAAGTGTCCCCGGAGAAGGACATCTACCTGCTCACCGTATTCCAGTTTGCCTTTGCGGCGCTGTATGCCTGGGCAGGGGGAGCGCTGTTCGAGAACTTCCCCGCTCAGGCGTTCCTGGACCCGGCGGTCTGCCTGCCTATGGCCTACCTGTGCGTTATGGCCACCACTGTGGCCCTGCTCTTCCAAAACGTGGGGCAGGTGTGGTCGGACCCGGCCTCCGCGTCGGTGATCCTCTCCCTGGAATCGGTGTTCGGCGTCATCAGCTCGGTCCTCTTCTACGGGGATCTGGTCACTCTCCCCATGGCGGTGGGCTTTGCCTGCATCTTTGTGGCGGTGGTGTGCTCTGAGACGAAGTTCTCTTTCCTGACCGCCGGGAGGCAGAAAGAACGCCGCTGACGGGCGGAAAGGGCTTCCAACATTTTCAGACGAGAAAAGAGGATTGCGCTTTTGAAAAAAAGCGTGTAGAATCAAATCAAGGATAAGAGGGAGAAGGGAACGGGCCGCCCCGGCGGGGCGCGCGACAAGAAGAAGGAAGTGGACCTGATGAAAAGAAAATGGTTGTCCGCACTGCTGAGCGGGGCCCTGGCGGCCGCTTTGACGGCCGCGCCAGTCTCCGCGGCGTCGGTATTTACAGGCGAGACCGTGGATGAGTGGGCGGTGGAGCGGGTGGAGTCCGCCATCCGACTGGAGCTGATGCCGGAGTGCCTGGAGGGACAGGACCTGAGGGCGGAGATGACACGGGCGGAATTTGCTGCCCTGACCGTGAAGCTGTATGAGGCTATGAGCGGGAAGCTGGCGGAGGTGCCGAAGCAGAATCCCTTCCGGGACACCCAGGACCCGGAGGTGCTGAAGGCCTATGGGCTGGGGTTCGTGACGGGGCTGACGGAGGACACTTTCGGCGGCGAGGAGCCGGTGACCCGAGAACAGGCGGCGGTGATGCTGACTGCGGTGTACCAGTATCGGAACGAGGACAACAGAAAGGCATTCCTGCTGTGGGTGGCGCTGTACGGCAGGGACAACGACCTGAACGATGACTCCAACCTCACGGAGCAGCAGGCGTCGAATATGCTGGCCGGTATCTACCATAAGCTGGATACTGTCATCAGCTCGGTGGGGGCCAAGGAGTTCGCGGACGACGGCGAGATCTCTGACTGGGCGAAGAACAGCGTCTATTTTATGGAGAAGAACGGGATCATCACCGGCGTAGGCGGGGACCGGTTCGATCCCCAGGCGGATATCCAGGCCCAGGCCGCCCTGGTCATGTCGGTCCAGATGCTCCAAAAGCTGGGGTGAGTGGGACCCCCAGAAAAAAGGCAGCAAAAAGAGAGGCGCTCGGCGCCTCTCTTTTTGCTGCCTGCCGGGCCAGTGGTCAGGAGGACCGGCGAAGCGATTTACTGGACCTGGTACTGGATCACATGCCAGTAGGAGGCGTATTCCCCCTGGCCCAGATCGCGGACAAACCGCAGCGCCACCTTCAGGGAATCGCCCTGAAAGTCCTGGGCAGTGTCGATCTTGATGTAGACCTGGTTTCCGTCCAGGGTATTTTCATTATAAAGGGAGTTGTTTACATTGGGGCCGCCGCCATTGGCCAGGGAGACGGTGGCGGGGCGGAGGAGAGGTGTCTCGCTGGCTTCGTGTGTCAGCTGGATGTCAGTGACGCTTCCCTCCAAAACAGCCCACTCCACATCCCACTCCTGATCAAAGGCGTCCCAGTCATCGCCATAGCCGCCGGTGTAGCCTTGGACAGTAACAGCGACGGAGTCACCCGCCTGAATGGTGACAACAGGGGTGTCCTGTGTGGCATCATCATAGGAGGTGGCGGTCTCGTCCCCGATACGGACCTTGCTCAGCCAGGTCTTCCCAGTGCCGCCCTCTCCCTGGACCAGAGCGTTGGCACCGGCCATCACCTGGTCCCAGGTGGCGTTGTCGGCGGGCTCGGTCCAGGAGGAATAGGGATTGGCCTCAGCCCAGCCCTCCACAGAGGAAAGGACCTGAACGCCGGCCCAGTCATAGTCCGCAGGAGTCCCCTCTGTGGTGACAGTGGGGGAGGCGGTGCAGGGGACGCCTTTGACCTGATCGAAGAGCCACTCCATGTAGGAGGTAGGGACCGAATCAGAGAACATGTCCGATTTGCAGTGGCCTCCCTGCTGGATCTCCAGGACAAGATTGGTCATGCCCAGACTGGTCAGGGTATTGAAGGCGCGGTAGGCCTCGTTCACCGGGATGTAGGGGTCCTCATAGCCGTGCCAGATGTAGACATTGACGCCAGAATCCGCAATGGCCTGCATGTCGCACTGATTTCCCCAGGTGGTGTGGACGGTAGTGCCGGCGTTGATGAGAATGGCAGCCAGCAGCTCGGGCTGGACGGAGGCCAGCTCATAGCTCCAGCCTGCGCCTTGCGAGTGGCCGGTAGCGTAGATTCGATCCATGTCCACATTGCCGTAGCTTTCCGCAATGGTCCGGATGATCTCACCGAACTGATAGATATAGGCCAGCTCCGCCTCATAGTTGACGCAGGCCTCATAGGGGACGGTGATATTCAGGACATAACAGGGGTGCTCTGCCTGAAATGCGTCGGAGGCAAAGGCGGAGCCGCGGGAAGCGTAGCCATTGTTGGCGAAGGAATTGGTGCTGCCCAGCCCGCCCAGGGTAGCCACGAGAGGGTAGTCCTCTCCCTCCTGAATATGTTCCGGGACGTACAGGCGGAAACGGAGCAGGCCCAGGCCATCGCCGGCGGTGCCCACGGTGTCTATGGCGGGGTCGATCTGGAATGTCCAAGTGTACCAGTCAAAACCGGACTGGAGAGCGGTCTCACCGGCAGCAAAGGAGGCGCGGTTTTCTGTGTCCACCGAGAGGGCAGGATAAGCTTGGCGGTCCAGCGATGCGGTGCGGGCGGCCCCGTCCCAGCTCACTTGGTACCCGAAAGTCTGAGCCAGATGGTAGAGGGGGATATAGAGCTGGCCGTTCTGAAGGGCAGCTGTGGTATCCCCTGCCGCGGTACCGGCGCTATAGGTCTGAGAACGGCCGCACAGCGAGAAGGCAGCGCTGTCGCCGTCAGCTGTGCAGTCTAGGCCCAGCGCCTCTGCGATGGTGACAGGGACCATGGTGCGGGAGTCTGCGTTGATGTAGGCGGAGGTATCCACCGTGCCTCCATCTACCTGCACAGAGGGAGCTGAGGCGGCGCTGGCGGGGAGCACCATGCCGGCAGAGAGCGCGGCGGTCAGAGACAGTGCGGCAAGCTTGCGGAAGAGCTTCATGTTTTTTCTCCTTCCTTTCCTGATTTGAGATGCTGATCCCCTATGGAAGGCTGTGGTCCAGTCAAAGAGATGCATGTATCTGGTGCTTTGATCCTATCACGAAAGAAAAACGAGGTCAAGGACAGGATATTGCATTTTGGTGTGTTATTTTATGAAAAAGGGCGCGGCATAAAAAATTCCGTCCGCGTTTGCCGCGGACGGAAAGCGAAGAGGGGACGGTCAGCCGCCCAGATAGGCTTTTTTCACTGCCTCGTCCTCCAGCAGCTCCTCGCCGGAGCCGGTGGTGACGATCTTGCCTGTCTCCAGCACATAGCCCCGGTGGGCCACAGACAGGGCCATCTGGGCATTCTGCTCCACCAGGAGGATAGTGGTGCCGTGCTGGTTCAGCTCCTGGATGATGTCGAAGATCTGCTCCACCAGGATGGGGGCCAGACCCATGGAGGGCTCGTCCAGCATCAGCAGGCGGGGCTTGGACATCAGGGCGCGGCCCATGGCCAGCATCTGCTGTTCGCCGCCGGACAGGGTGCCCGCCACCTGTCGGCGGCGCTCCTTCAGCCGGGGGAAGCGCTGGTACACATCCGCGATGCCGTCATCAAACTCAGAAGAGGGGCGGGTGAAGGCTCCCATCTCCAGGTTTTCCTCCACAGACATCTGGAGGAAGATCTGCCGGCCCTCCGGCACCAGAGCCAGGCCCTTGGTGATGATCTTATGGGCCGGGGTGCCCCCCAGGCGCTGGCCCAGGAACTCGATGGAGCCGGTATGGGAGGTGAGCAGACCTGCGATGGTCTTCAGGATGGTGGACTTTCCGGCACCGTTGGCGCCGATGAGGGTGACTACCTCCCCCTCATTTACCTGAAAGGAGACGTCTTTGATGGCATGGATGGCGCCGTAATAGACGTTGATGCCCTCTACCTTCAGCATGGCGTCCATATCAGGCCCCTCCTTTCTTTTTCTGACTGCCCAGATAGGCCTCGATGACCTTTGGATTGGCCTGGATGTCCTCCGCGGTGCCCTTGGCGATGATCTGTCCGAAGTTGAGGACACAGATGCCCTCGCAGATGCCCATGACCAGGTTCATGTCGTGCTCGATGAGCATAACGGCGATCTGGAAGGTGTCCCGGATCTTGACGATGTTCTCCATCAGCTCGGCGGTCTCGGAGGGGTTCATGCCGGCGGCGGGCTCGTCCAGCAGAAGCAGGGAGGGGTTGGTGGCCAGGGCCCGGACGATCTCCAGGCGGCGCTGTGCGCCGTAAGGCAGGGAGCCGGCCTGGTGGTGGGCCAGGTCCTGCATGTCGAAGATGGAGAGCAGCTCCATAGCGCTCTCTCGGGCCAGCTTCTCCTGCTTCCAGAACTTGGGGAGGCGGAGCACGCCGTCCCACATGGGGTAGCGGATCTGGTTGTGCAGGCCGATCTTCACGTTGTCCTCCACACTCAGGTTGGAAAACAGGCGGATGTTCTGGAAGGTGCGGGCGATGCCGGCCCGGTTGACTTGGGCAGTGCTCATGCCGTGGGTGTCCTTGCCATTGAGCAGGATGGTGCCCCGGGTGGGCTGATACACCTTGGTGAGCAGGTTGAACACCGTGGTCTTGCCCGCGCCGTTGGGGCCGATAAGGCCGGCAATCTCTGTGCGGCCGATGGTGAGGTTGAACTCATTGACAGCGGTCAGGCCGCCGAAGTCGATGCCCAGGTGCTGGCACTCCAGAACGGGGAGCTTGTTCACATCCCGCTCAGGAACGATGGAGTGGCTGGGGACGGGGACCATCTTGCCTTTCTTAAATTCCTTAGCCATTCTGAGCGCCTCCTTTCTCGGTGCCGCGGCCCAATATCTTCCGGCGCAGGGAGGAGAAAAACTCCTTGGAGCGCTCGTTGTTGGTGGCCAGCATGACCAGGATGAGCACGATGGCGTAGATCAGCATCCGGTAGTCATAGAAATCACGCAGTAGCTCGGGCAGGACATAGAGCAGGGCGGCAGCAATGACCGAGCCCCGGATGTTGCCCAGTCCACCCAGCACCACGTAGACCAGGATCAGGATAGAGGTATTGAAGTCAAACTTCTTGGCGGCGATGGAGGAGTAGTTCATGGCATAGAGGGCGCCGGCGGCTCCAGCCAGCACGGCGGAGGTGACAAAGGCCATCAGCTTGTATTTGGTGGCGCTGATGCCCACGCTCTCGGCGGCGATGCGGTTGTCCCGCAGGGCCATGATGGCCCGGCCGGAACGGCTGTTCACCAGGTTGAGGACCACGATGAGGGCTACCATCACCAGCAGAAAGCCTGCGGTGAAGGAGGAGAGCTTCACGTTGGCCGTGACTCCCATGGGTCCCTTCAGGATGGCCTTGCCGGTCTCAGACAGGTTGAGGGCCGCCTCACTGGAGGTGGAGAAGTGGAGGCCGTTCTCGTCTACGCCCACATAGAGGATGTTGATAATGTTCTTGATGATCTCGCCGAAAGCCAGGGTGACGATGGCCAGATAGTCGCCCCGCAGGCGCAGGACGGGGACGCCCACGATGACGCCGGCGATGCCGGCAAAGAAGGCGCCGATGAGCATGGAGACCAGCAGGCGCAGGGGGCCCATGGGGATCAGCTCCTGGAGGGAGATGGAGGCCACCACGCCGGAGAAAGCACCCACGCTCATAAAGCCGGCGTGGCCCAGGCTCAGCTCGCCGGAGATGCCCACCACCAGGTTCAGTGCCACAGCCATGGTGACATAGGCACAGATGGGGACCAACTGCCCCTGAAGGGAGGGGGAGAGCATCCCGCCGGCATTGAGAAGCTGAAGGATCACAAAGGCGGCAGCAACGATACAGTAGGTGAGGAGATTGCCGAAAAGGCGCTTGCGGCGGAGGGAACGTGTTTTCATATCGGTCACCTCACACTTTCTCGGGCACATACTTGCCCAGCAGTCCGGAGGGCTTGACCAGCAGCACCACGATCAGGACGGCAAAGACCACCGCGTCGGAGATGTTGGTGTTGAAGGCCTTGGCAAAGATCTCGATGATGCCCAGCAGGATGCCGCCCAGCATGGCCCCAGGGATGGAGCCGATGCCGCCGAAGACGGCGGCGGTAAAGGCCTTGATGCCGGGCAGGGCGCCGGTGGTGGGCATGAGGGAGGGGTAGGTGGAGCAGAGCAGCACACCGGCGATGGCTGCCAGGGCGGAGCCGATGGCAAAGGTCATGGAGATGGTGCTGTTCACGTTGATACCCATGAGCTGGGCAGCCGCCTTGTCTTCCGAACAGGCCCGCATGGCCTTGCCCATGCGGGTATGTCCGGTGAACCAGGTGAGCCCCAGCATAATGACGATGCAGGCGGCCACCGTCACCAGGGCCACGTGGGTGATGGTGAGCTGGCCGTCCAGCAGTTTGATAGAGCCGGTGCCCACTACGGAGGAGAAGGACTTGGGATTGGAGGTCCAGAGCAGCAGCGCGCTGTTCTGGAGGAAATAGCTCACGCCGATAGCGGTGATGAGCACGGCCAGGGAGGGCGCCTGGCGCAGCGGCTTATAGGCCAGCCGTTCGATGACCATGCCCAGGATGGTGCACACTACCATGGCCAGCAGCACGCCGGCCAGAGCAGGGACCACGGCGCCGGCCAGAGAGCCCTCCTCAAAGCTGCCGGACAGGCCGCTCATGGTGAAAAAACAGATATATGCCCCCACCATAATGACGTCTCCGTGGGCAAAGTTCAACATTTTGGCAATACCGTAGACCATCGTATAGCCCAGGGCAATGATGGCGTACACGCTGCCCAGACTGATGCCGTTGATGAGATTGTTGAGAATACTCAAGACCAGTCACCTCTTTTTCTTTTGCTGCGCAGATGCGCGCGAAAAACTGGACAGCATGGCGAAAACCTCTGCGGCAACGTCTGCCGCAGACGTTTTCGCCATGCGTGCAAGAATAAGGGACACGGGCTGCCGAGGGGACCCCGGCAGCCCGTTCCATGGATTTCCCGGGAAAAAGGGGAGTTCGGAAAATCAGCGGGCGACGTAGACGCCGTCCTGCACCTCGAAGACCAGGGGAGCCTTGGAGATCTCACCGGTGGCGGCCCAGGTCATACCGGAGCCAGTGAGTCCGTCTACGCTGAAGTCGGAGGAGGTGAAGGTGGAGATCAGGGCGGCGCAGATATCCTCGTGGCTCATGTCGGCGGTGACACCGGCCTTCTGGCAGGCCTCGTAGATGGCGTAGATGCAGTCATAGCCGTCAGCGGCGAACTGGTTGGGGATCTCATTGTAGCGCGTCTGGTACTCGGAGACGAAGCTGGCAGTGCGCTCGTCAGTGGCGGAGGCGTTGAAGGGGGTCATCAGCAGCAGGCCCTCCGCCAGGGAGGTGTCGAAGCCCTCGATGGCCAGGATGCCGTCCATGCCGTCGCCGCCCATGAAAGTCGGCTCATAACCCATGCTCTTGGCCTGATTCAGGATCAGGGAAGCGGGGGTGTAGTAAATGGGCATGAACACCAGCTCAGCGCCCCCGTCCTTGGCGGCGTTCAGCTGCACGGTGAAGTCGGTGTTGGTGTCATCGGGGAAGGTCTGCTCAGCCACGACCTCCAGGCCCACCTCGGCGGCCTGGGAGATGAAGCCCTGGGCGATGCCGGTGGAGTAGGCGTCGCCGTTGTTGTAGATCACAGCCACCTTGGTAGCCAGGCCATTTTCCGCCACATAGTTGGCAGCGGTGACGCCCTGGTCGGGGTCAGTGAAGCACATCTGGAAGACGTTATCCTTGCCGGCAGTGACGTCGGTGGAGGAAGCGGAGGGAGTCAGCTGAAAGTAGCGCTCGTTGAAGGTCTCAGCAGCCACGGAGACGCAGGGAGTGGTGGTGGTGCAGCCATAGACGATCTGCATGCCGTTGCCCTTCAGGGCGTTGTAGGCGTTGATGGCCTTCTCAGCGTCACCCTCGTCATCCTGAAACTCCAGGGAGAGCTGGATACCGCCCAGGGCGTTGATCTCGTCCACCGCGATCTCAGCCCCCTGCTTGGTGGCGATGCCATAGGTGGCGGCGGAGCCAGTCAGGGGGCCGATGCCGCCGATCTTGATTGCACCATCCGCACCGGCGGTGCTGGAAGCCGGGCTGGAAGCGGAGGAGCCGCCGGAAGGGGCGCTGGTGGTGCCGGAAGAGCCGTTGGAGCAGCCGGCCAGCAGGCCGACACACATCGCGCCGGTCAGGGCCATGGCAAGAAACTTTTTCATCTTCATAACCTCCTGTCAAATGGAAACAGAGGCGGGTCTGGAGCGGCCCGCAGACCTGAATAAAATAAGGGAATTTTCAGGTTTGGAGCCCATTATATTGGCAGGAAGGACAACTGTCAATGGGGAAAATACACAAGGCGGGGAGCGGATGGGATGGCTTCAAATGGTGATGGGGCGAAAAAAAGGAAGAAAAAGAAAAAATTTTTCAAAAAAAGCCCTGCACTTTGCGGAAAAACTGCAAATTTGCCGTCATGGAACAGGGAGAGGAGAGAAAGAATATAAAGTATGTTACATTTGGAACGGAAATTTCTTTGAAATCTATGGCGTCTCCCAAAGCTGTGCAAAATGACGGAAGAAAAAACGAAACATGCAAAAAAATAAGGCGAAATCGAAAAAGCGGGCTGCTCTCTTTAGAGAGCAGCCCGCAGAACGGTCAGAAAAGATATTACTTCGCAGCCTTGGCAGCCTTGATGGCATCGATGAGCAGGGGAGTGACCTTGAACAGGTCGCCGCAGATGCCGTAGTCCGCGACCTCGAAAATGGGGGCGGTGTCGTTCTTATTGACGGCAATGATGCACTCGGAATCCTGCATGCCGGCCTTGTGCTGGATGGCGCCGGAGATGCCCAGAGCAACATAGATCTTGGGGTGCACGGTCTTGCCGGTCTGGCCGACCTGGTGGTCAGCAGACATCCAGCCGGAGTCTACAACAGCACGGGAGGCACCCACGACGCCGCCGAGGACCTCGGCCAGCTCCTCGGCCAGCTTGATGCCGCCCTCCACATCCTTGCTGATGCCGCGGCCCACGGAGACGACCACGTCGGCACCGATCAGGTCCACCAGCTTCTTGGCGGCCTTGACCACCTCCACCACCTGGGTGTCCAGGTCGTCGGCGGACAGGGCAAAGCTGGGCTTAATGATCTCGCAGGCGTCAGCCTTGGCCTGGTCGAAAGCGGCCTTCTTCATTACGCCGGGACGGACGGTAGCCATGCAGGGACGGAAGCGGGGGCAGATGATGGTCGCCATCAGATGACCGCCGAAAGCGGGACGGGTCATCTTCAGGTTGGTGTCTTCCATGTCAAACTTGATTTTGTCCACGTCCAAGGTGGAGCTGTTGCGCAGGAAGTCCACATAGGTGTCCATGTCGATGTCCAGGTGGGTGCAGTCGGCGGTCAGGCCGGTGTGCAGGCGGGCCGCGCAGCGGGGACCCAGGTCACGGCCGATGTTGGTGGCGCCGATCAGCAGCACCTCGGGCTTGAACTCCTCCACCACGTCGCAGATGACCTTGGTGTAGGCGTCGGTGGTGTACTCCTTCAGCAGGGGGTGGTCACAGACATACACGCCGTCAGCGCCGTAGCCGCCCAGCTCCTTGGCGATGCCCTCGATGCCGTCGCCCAGCAGCAGACCGTACAGCTTGGTGCCGCGCTCGTCGGCCAGCTTGCGGCCCTCGGAGATCAGCTCGTAGGAGGTGGACATCATCTTGCCCTGGCGCTGCTCGCAGAAGACCCATACGCCGCCGGTGAAGGCAGCGATATCAGCACTATTAAAAGTAGACATATTCTTCATTCTCCCTTCTATCAGATGATATGCTTGGTGGCCAGAATGCCGGCCAGCTTATCGCAGGTGGCCTTGTCGGCGCCTTCCAGCATCATGCCGGCACCCTTCTGGGGAGGAGTGAAGGACTTGAAGATGTTCGTGGGGGAGCCCTTCAGGCCGATGGTGGTGGGGTCGATGAGGGGATCATCCTTCAGGGTCTCATAGCCAAAGACCTCATAGGGCTTGCTGTAGCACTCAAAGATGCCGGGCACGCTCATGTAGCGGGGGGTGTTCAGCTCCTTGATGCAGGTGATCAGGCAGGGGGTGTTGACCTTGATGGTCATGTAGCCGTCCTCCAGCATCCGCTTGATGGTGAGGGTCTCGCCCTCCTTCTGGATGTCGGCGGCGTAGGAGACCTGGGGGATGCCCAGCTTCTCGGCAATCTGGGGACCGACCTGAGCGGTGTCGCCGTCGATGGCCTGACGGCCGCAGAAGACCACGTCGTCGTCCTCCAGGCCGATCTTCTTGATGGCAGCGGCCAGGATCTGGGAGGTGGCGTAGGTATCGGAACCGCCGAACTCGCGGGCGGAGACCAGTACCGCGCGGTCAGCGCCGCGGGCCAGGATCTCACGCAGCATGCCCTCTGCGGGAGGGGGGCCCATGGAGATCACGACCACTTCAGCGCCGGTCTGATCCTTCAGAGCCAGAGCGGCCTCAACGGCGTTCAGGTCGTCGGGGTTGGTGATGGTGGCCATGGAGGCACGATTCAGGGTACCATCGGGATTGACCGCCACCTTACCGGAGGTGTCGGGGACCTGCTTGACACAAACAATGATTTTCATTTCGAAACTGCCTCCTATCTTATTTCACGCCCAGGTGATTGGCAATGACCATCCGCTGGACCTCGGAAGTGCCCTCATAGATCTCGGTGATCTTGGCATCGCGCATCATGCGCTCCACGGGGTACTCACGGGTGTAGCCGTAGCCGCCGAACAGCTGGACGGCGCGGCGGGTCACATCGCTGGCAGCCTCGGCGGCGAACAGCTTGGCCATGGCTGCGTCCATGGAGTAGGGCTCGTGGTTCTGCTTCTTCATGGCAGCGGAGTAGACCAGATACTGGGCGGCCTGCATGCGGGTGTGCATGTCAGCCAGCTGGAACTGGGTGTTCTGGAACTGGGAGATGCGGCGGCCGAACTGGACGCGCTCCTTGGTGTACTTGACGGCCTCATCCACGGCGCCCTCGCCCAGGCCAAGGGCCTGCGCAGCGATGCCGATGCGGCCGCCGTCCAGGGTCATCATGGCGATCTTAAAGCCCTGGCCCTCCTTGCCCAGAAGGTTCTCCTTGGGAACGATGCAGTCCTCAAAGATCAGGTCGCAGGTGGAGGAGCCGCGGATGCCCATCTTCTTCTCGTGCTTGCCGGTGGAGAAGCCGGGGAAATCCTTCTCCACGATGAAAGCGGAGATGCCGTGGTTGCCCTTGCTCTTGTCGGTCATGGCAAAGACCACGAAGGTATCGGCCACGTTGCCGTTGGTGATGAAGCACTTGGAGCCGTTCAGGACGTAGTGGTCGCCCTCCAGCACGGCCATGGTCTGCTGGCCGGAGGCGTCGGTGCCGGCATTGGGCTCAGTCAGGCCGAAGGCACCGATCTTCTTGCCGGAGAGCAGGTCAGGCAGATACTTCATCTTCTGCTCCTCGGTGCCGTGCTCAAAGATGGGGGCGCAGCACAGGGAGGTGTGGGCGGACACGATGACGGCGGTGGTGCCGCACACCTTGGCCAACTCCTCCACACACATGGCATAGGACAGCACATCGCCGCCGGCGCCGCCATACTGCTTGGGGAAGTAGATGCCCATCATGCCCAGCTTGGCCATCTTCTCCACGGTCTCCATGGGGAAGCGCTCCTCCTCGTCCAACTCCTCGGCGAGGGGCTTGACCTCAGTTTCCGCGAATTCGCGGTACATCTTGCGGATCATCTCTTGCTCTTTCGACAGATGAAAATCCATTTTTTCGTCCTCCTAATTTTATTTACTTGGAACAATCATGGAAGCCCTGTTCCGACTGCGCTGCCCGGCAGCCACCGTGCGCGATGTCCCGGAGCAGCAGGGCCGGACCACCTAGACAGGACATGCAAGCAAGACGGTGATCTGAGGTCCGCCGTTTTTTCCTCAGATCTCCGCCTCCCATGGGGGCTCAGCCGGGGCGCTCCGCCTTCTTTCGTTAGATTTTTAACAAAAGAAGACCAGAAAAAGCGCAACGACGGATAGGGACCCGTTGTTGCGGCGCCAATCAGGCTGCGATAGATAACTTCCTGTCCCTCAAATTATATCGTTTTTCCCATATGGGCGCAAGAAAAACAAATACGGTAAAATGTACAGTTTTTGCGACAAAATTTTGGGCAAAATGATGATATTTGCGGATATTGCTTGAAAGTATGCTTTTCTTGACCTTCAAAAAAGAAAAAAAGTAAAAAGGATAAGAAAGAATTATTAATTTGAACAAGAAAGAAGGGATTCCAATACAGAAGTGGTAAAGTTTTTAATTTTGCAAATCGATATGTGACATATATCTCCATTGCTCTGGGCCTTGTGTGCCTGGGGGTCTCCTCAACGCCGATGGGGAGGCAGTATGACAGCCTGAGAGGGGCCCCGGGGGCGGTGGACCAGCTCCTGATGCTGGCCGGGATGGCGCTGCTGGACGCCGCGTGGAGGCTGGAGCACAGCGGGTACAAGAAGAACAAAGGAAAATAGAAAAACGCCGGGGAGGAAAGCTTTCCTTCCCGACGTTTTTGTCAGCAGGCCGCTTACTTGGAGTAATCGTAGAAACCCTTGCCGGTCTTACGGCCCAGCAGGCCTCCACGGACCATCTTCCGCAGCAGCAGGGCGGCACGGTACTTGGGGTCGTGGGTCTCGGCATACAGGGTATCCATGATGGCCAGGCAGACGTCCAGGCCCACCAGGTCGCCCAGGGCCAGGGGGCCCATGGGGTGGTTGGCACCCAGCTTCATGGCAGTGTCGATACCCTCGGGGGTAGCCACGCCGGTCTCCACCAGACCGATGGCCTCGTTGATCATGGGGATCAGGATCTTGTTGACCACGAAGCCGGGGGCTTCAGCTACCTCCACGGCCTCCTTGCCGATGTCGGCGGACAGCTGGCAGATGGCGTCATAGGTCTCCTGGGAGGTGTGGACGCCCCGGATGACCTCCACCAGCTTCATCACAGTAGCGGGATTGAAGAAGTGCATCCCGATGAAGCGGTCGGCCCGCTGGGTGGCGGCGGCGATGGCGGTGATGGAGATGGAGGAGGTGTTGGTGGCAAAGATGGTGTCTGCCTTGCAGATGCCGTCCAGCTCCTGGAACAGGCTCTTCTTCACGTCCAGGTTCTCCACGATGGCCTCCAGCACCAGGTCGGCGTCAGCTGCGGCGGCCAGGTCAGTGGTGAAGGTCATGTTGCCCAGGATCTCGGCCCTCTTGGCCTCGTCCATCTTGCCTCTGGCCACCAGCTTATCCAGCGCGGCCACCAGCCGGCTGTGAGACTTCTCCGCCAGCTCATCGCTGATCTCCCGGACCACGACGGCATGGCCGCTGCGAGCAAAGGTGTGGGCGATGTCCAGGCCCATGGTGCCGCCGCCTACAACTACGATTTTTTTCATGACATCTCGATCTCCTTGTCTTTCAGAAGTGATATTGGGAAAGCGCCCTGCCGCTGGGGCGGCGGAACGGATTCAGCGGTTTTTGAAGGTGGTGATCTTCTCCTTGTTCAGGAAGGCGTGCATGGCGTCCTTCTGGTCCTCAGTGGAAAAGCACAGGCCGAAGGCCTCTGACTCAAAGGCGATGGCGGAGTTGATGTCGATCTGTTTGCCGATGCGGATGGCCTGCTTGGCCTGGCGGACTGCCACCTGGGGGCGGGAGGCGATCAGGTCGGCCAGCTCCAGAGCCTTGTCCAGCATCACGTCGGCAGGGTAGACATGCTTGACCAAACCGATCTGAAGGGCCTCTTGGGCGTCGATGGTGCGGCTGGTGAGCACCAGCTCCATGGCGGTGGACATGCCTACGATGCGCTGAAGGCGCTGGGTGCCGCCGAAACCGGGAGTGATGCCCAGCCCAACCTCAGGCATGCCGAAGGTTGCCTTTTCACTGGCTACCCGAATGTCGCAGGACATGGCCAGCTCACAGCCGCCGCCCAGGGCGAAGCCGTTGACTGCGGCGATCACCGGGCTGGGGAAGCGGGTGATGTGCATCATGGTATTGTTTCCATGATGGCTGAAGCGCTTGGCGTCGTCGGCGGTATAGTTGACCATCTCGCCGATGTCGGCACCGGCCACGAAGGAGCGTCCGGCGCCGGTGATAACGATGACGTGGACATCCTCCTGGGATTCTGCGCGCAGCAGGATATCGTCCAGCTGTTCGATGACCTCCAGGTTCAGGGCGTTCAGGACTTCCGGGCGGTTGATGGTGATGAGGCCCACGTGGCCGCGTTGCTCAAATTCTACAAAAGCCATAGGGGTATCCTCCTTTTTACAGTGTCTCATTCTTCTTCCAGAAAATCACGGGGATAAAGGGGGCGGGATCTCTTTCTTAATCGTACTATAAACGATTTCCCGGGCGGAAGCAAGGCGTCTGGTGACAAAGGTAAAGATACGCCAGTTTTTGGTCAATTCAGGCATGATTCTCCCCTGGAACGAGAGAAATATGTGAAAAAGATAACGAATTTCTTGCAGGAATGGCGGGGCGGCGGCGTGAATACAGTGAAGGGAGGACCGCCCGCTGGGGCGGGGAGGAGGGACTGGATTTGCTGCGTCACGATGAATGGTCCGCTGGAAGCAGCGCCCTGTTTCTGACCGCCTTGGCGGCGGTATCACAGGGGCTGTCGTTCTGTTACCGGGTGGCCCTGTCCCGGCTGGTGGGGGCGGAGGTGATGGGGCTGTATCAGCTGCTGATGCCGGTGTGCTCGGTACTGCTGTCCCTCACCGCTGTGGGGCTGACCGCAGCCATGTCCAACCTCAGCTCCCAGTATCTGGCCCTGGGAAACGGAAAGGGAGTGGCGCAGACCAGGCGGATGTGCCTCACCGCCCTGGGAGTGGGGCTCCTGCCGGTATCGGCGGCAGTGGTGGCCTTCTATGACCCCATCTCGGTCTATCTGCTGGGGGATGCCCGGACCCAGCTGGGGCTGATCCTGCTGCTGCCCTGCGTGGCTCTCACCGGGGTGGAGAACATCCACAAGCACTTTTTCTATGGGACCGGAGTGGTCCGCCCGCCTGCTGTCGTGGAGCTGATGGAGCAGTTCATCCGGGCGGCGGCGGTGCTGGGGCTGCTGGTGCTGTTTCTGCCCCAGAACCCAGAGCGGACGGTGGGGCTGATCGTCACCGGCATGGTGATTTGTGAGATCTTTTCCGCCGTGGCGCTGACAGTGCTCTACCGCCGGCGGATGGCGCGGATCGGCCGGACGGGGCCGGGGGAGCGGGGCGGGACTCTGGCCCGGCGGGTGACCTCCATCGCCGTCCCTGTGGGGGCCACCGCCCTGCTGGGTAATCTGATGTCGGCGGTGAACGCCGCCCTTATCCCACAGAAGCTTGTGGAGAGCGGCATGGACCGGGCGGCGGCCATGTCGGAGTTCGGCGTGGTGTGCGGGATGACCCTGCCCATGCTGGCCCTGCCCACTGTCTTTCTGGGGGCGCTGAATCTGGTGCTGGTCCCCAGGCTGGCCTACTCCACGGCACTGAACCGCCCGGAAGAGGTGAGGCGGCGGGCCGGGC
The DNA here is from genome assembly GCF_024462915.1 of Clostridium sp. DFI.5.61. NCBI lineage: Bacteria > Bacillati > Bacillota > Clostridia > Eubacteriales > Clostridiaceae > Clostridium > Clostridium sp. DFI.5.61. The sequence continues at coordinate 42,314 of NZ_JANGBZ010000016.1, read as the reverse complement.
GGGCCATGCTGGCGGTGTCGGTGCTCATTCTTCCCTCCATGGCGCTGATGGTGGTGCTTGGGCCGGACCTGGCCCGGATGATGTTCGGCCAGCCCTCGGCGGGGGAACACCTGCTCCCCCTGGCGGCGGCCATGGCGCTGAGCTGCTACCAGTCCACCCTTGGGGGTGTGCTCAACGGCGTGGGACGGCCGGGGAGCCACGCCATGGCGGACCTGATCTGTGACGGCATACAGCTGGCCTTCACCTTCACCGTGGGCCTCCCGGGGGTGGGCATCCGCGGCTTCGTGGCGGGGACTCTGGTCTCAGCAGCGGCGGGGGCCCTGCTCAACGGCTGGCTGGTGGTGCGTTACACCGGGCTGCGGCCCAGCCTGTTCCGGTGGGTCACCGCGCCGGGGCTGGCCGCACTGCTGGCGGCCCTGACCTCCAACCTCCTCTTTCGGTGGCTGAAGGACAGCGGCGTCTCCCTGCTGGCAGGCGGGGCGGCCAGCCTACTCTTCGGCGGAGTGCTGTATCTGGCCGCCCTGAGCGCCCAGGGAGTCTATCTCAGCCAGGTGTTCCGGCTGCGGAAATAGGGCGGCCGCTCCAGAAAGGGCCCCAAACCCCTCCCGGAGAACTCACTTTAGCCTTTTTCCATCCTGGAAAGCGCGGCCCACCTTCTCTCCCAGGGCCAGATAGTCGTGATTGACCGGGTCGAAGGAGATGGGGCGCAGCTTGGCGGGATCGATCTTCCCATCTTCCCCCAGGATGTACTCCTCGGCGCTGACGTTGATGATCTCCCCCAGGAGCAGCTCCGTCTCCTCGTCAAAGCTGAGGAACCGGCACTCCAGCGCCATTGGCAGTTCGTCAATGAGGGGGGCGTCCACAAACTGGCTTCTGGTGGTGTGGAGGCCGGCTCGGGCCAGCTTGTCAGGCACCTGGTTGGCGGACACGATACCCACATAGTCACACTCCACCACATGGTCCTCGTCCGCCATGCTTACAGTGAAAGCCTTTCGGGACAGAATGTTCTGTACGGTCTTGTGTCCCGCGCTTAGATACATAGCGACACGGTTGCTGTCGCTGATCCCGCCCCAGGCGGCGTTCATGGCATCTGGGGTCCCGTCCTCTCCATAGGTGGCGATGATCAGCACCGGCTGGGGATAGAGGTAGGGCTTGGGGCCAAAGTTTTTCCGCATGATGGATTCCTCCCATTATATTAAGATCGGGGATGCTGTGATAATACTAGGATAACACGAAACAGCGGCGGAGGACAGAGGGAGAAAAAGAAAAAACGGGCCCCGGGGCATTTTGCCCTGGGGCCCGTTGACTTCTGTTTTGGGAAAAGCTTACTTCAGCTCGACCTTGGCGCCGGCCTCTTCCAGCTTCTTCTTCAGCTCCTCGGCCTCATCCTTGGAGACAGCCTCCTTCAGAGTCTTGGGAGCGCCCTCGACCATAGCCTTGGCCTCAGCCAGGCCCAGGCCGGTGATCTCACGGACAGCCTTGATGACCTTGATCTTAGCGGCGGCGTCAAAGCTGGCCAGGACCACGTCAAACTCGGTCTTCTCCTCAGCAGCGGGAGCGGCAGCGCCGGCACCGGCAGCGGGAGCGGCCATAGCGGCGGCGGAAACGCCGAACTCGTCCTCCAGGGCATGCACCAGCTCGGACAGCTCCAGAACGGTCAGGCCCTTGACTTCCTCAATCAGAGCGGTAATCTTCTCGCTAGCCATAATGAATGTACCTCCTAAAAGTTGTTTTCAGTCAAAATGTTATGGGTGCCGATACTTACTCGGCGGGGGCGGCCTCGGGCTCGGCAGCGGCCTCTACGAAGCCGCCCTTCTCCTCGGCAATGGCCTTCAGGACGATGGCCAGGCTGGTGATGGGGGCCAGCATGGTGCCCAGGACCTGGGCCTGCAGGACCTCCTTGGAGGGCAGCTCGGCCATGGCGTTGATCTCATCCAGGGGAAGGATCTTGCCGTCCATGAAGCCGGCCTTGATGACGAACTTGGCGCCGTTGAACTGCTTGGCGAACTTGTTGATGACGCGCATGGGAGCGATGGGGTCCTCGTGGCTGATGGCGAGAGAAGTAGTGCCATTCAGGGAGTCGGACAGATCGCCCAGGCCGGCATTCTGAGCAGCAAAGCGGGTGAGGGTGTTCTTGACGACAGCGTACTCCACGTTGTTCTTGCGGAGCTCGTTGCGCAGAGCGGTATCCTCAGCCACGGTGATGCCCTTGTAATCCACCAGCACACCGCTGGCGGCGTTCTGCAGCTTTTCGGTCAGTTCAGCCACAATGGCTTTCTTCTGTTCCAGAACAGATGCGTTAGGCATTTTGGGTTCACCTCCAGAGAATAGTGGGAAACGCGAAAAAACGCTGTTTTCCGCGCCCAAAGCGTGAAAACAGCGTAAAAACACAATATGGATCATGTTTCTGGCTGCATCCTCGGCAGGACTTCCGCTTGCGCCGCCTGCTGTCTTTGAACGCAGATGATAGTATATCCGAAAAAGGAGGAAAAGTCAAGGACTTTTCCGAAAATTTAAAAAATCTGATGCACAGGGAAGAAAGCCTCCCCCGCAGTCCCCGGGAAACTGCGGGGGAGGGCAATCAGATGATCACATCAGCTTCGCGCCGTTGACTTTGACACCGGGGCCCATGGTGGAAGCCACCACGCAGCTCTTGATGTACTGGCCCTTGGCAGCGGCGGGCTTGGCCTTTACGATAGCGCCCATGATGGCGTTGAAGTTCTCGGAGAGCTTCTCAGCGCCGAAGGACACCTTGCCGATGGGGCAGTGGATGATATTGGTCTTGTCCAGGCGGTACTCCACCTTACCGGCCTTGATCTCGTTGACGGCCTTGGTCACATCCATGGTGACAGTGCCGGCCTTGGGAGAGGGCATCAGGCCCTTGGGACCCAGCACCTTACCCAGACGGCCCACCACGCCCATCATGTCGGGGGTGGCGACCACCACGTCGAAGTCGAACCAGTTTTCCTTCTGGATCTTCTCCACCAGGTCCATCTCGCCCACATAGTCGGCGCCGGCGGCCTTGGCCTCGTCCGCCTTGGCGGCCTTGGCGAAGACCAGCACGCGCTGGGTCTTGCCGGTGCCGTGGGGCAGCACGATGGCGCCGCGGACCTGCTGGTCGGCGTGACGGGAGTCAACGCCCAGCTTCACATGGAGCTCGACGGTCTCGTCGAACTTGGCGGGAGCGGTCTTGACGATCAGCTCCATGGCCTCATTGGTATCGTACAGAGCAGCGCGGTCGATCTGCTTGGCGCTCTCCTGATATTTCTTGCCTCTAAACATTGTTCACACCCTCCTTACTCGCCCACGACGACGCCCATGGAGCGGGCAGTACCGGCGATCATGCTCATAGCGGCCTCGATGCTGGCGGCATTCAGGTCGGGCATCTTGGTCTCAGCGATCTTGCGCACGTCTTCCTTGCTGATGGTAGCGACCTTGGTCTTGTTGGGCACACCGGAGCCGGACTCGATGCTGCAGGCCTTCTTGATGAGCACGGCGGCGGGGGGGGTCTTGGTGATGAAAGTGAAGGAACGGTCAGCGTAGACGGTGATGATGACGGGGATGATCATGCCCACGTCGTTCTTGGTCCGCTCATTGAATTCCTTGGTGAAAGCGGCGATGTTCACGCCATGCTGGCCCAGAGCGGGGCCAACAGGGGGGGCCGGCGTCGCCTTGCCGGCGGGGATCTGAAGTTTTACGTATCCAGTTACTTTCTGTGCCACGAAAGAGCACCTCCATATGAAAAATGTGGTTGGATATGGACCAGCTCAGGCCGTGCCCGGCGGGTCCAACTGGCGGGACGGACCGTTCCGTCCCTCCCACGGGCCGCGTCTGCACGCGGCAGGATTGTGTTTCGATGGGTCAGGCTTTAACAGGCTCCACCTGGTCCAGCTCCAGCTCCACGGGGGTCTCCCGTCCAAACATGGACACCACCACACGGACCTTGCTGCGGTCCAGGTCGATCTCCTCCACTGTGCCCAGGAAGGACTCCAGGGCGCCATCGGTGATCTTGACGCTGTCTCCCACCTCGTAGCCCACCACGATCTCGCGCTTCTCCACGCCCAGGGCGGCGATGTCACTCTCAGACAGGGGGATGGGCTTGTTGCCGGAGCCCAGGAAGCCGGTGACGCCGCGAATGTTGCGCACGATGTGCCAGCACTCGTCGGTCATGACCATCTTCACCAGCACATAGCCGGGGAAGACCTTGCGCTCCACCTCTTTGGGCCCGTTGTCTGTGATCTCGGTGACGGTCTCCAGGGGGATGCTGATCTCGTGGATCAGATCCTGAAGACCGCGGTTTTCCACGTACTTCTCAATGGTGGCCTTCACCGTATTTTCGTATCCGGAATAGGTGTGGACCACATACCACTGCGCGCCGTCAGACATATTCGCCACCTATCAGCGGAACAGGCCGAGCAGGAACTCGATCAAAGCGCCGGCCACCGCGTCAAAGAGCCAGATGAAGATGCCCACCACGATGACGCAGAGGATGACGATCCCGGTGTTGTTCATCGTCTGCTTGAAGCTGGGCCACTGGACCTTCTTCAGCTCGCTCTTCATGTCCTTGAGCCACTTGCCGATGCGGGCGAAAATACTGGGCTTCTTCTGCTTTTCAGGCTTCTTGTCCTTCTTCGCCTTGTCGGCCTTTTCGGAAGCGGAGGCAGAGCCCTGGCCCTGCTCCATCTTTTCGTTTTCAGACATTCAGTTACCCTTCTTTCCTTTCAGCCATCTGGAGACGCATTACTTCGTCTCGTTGTGGACGGTATGCTTTCTGCAGAAGGGGCAGTACTTGTTCAGCTCCAGACGGTCGGGGGTATTCTTCTTGTTTTTCATGGTGTTGTAGTTTCTCTGCTTGCACTCAGAGCACCGCAGGGTGATCTTGATGCGAGCACCGGCCTTGCTTGCCATATGTTCGGCACCTCCTTTAAGTATTGCGGAGAACGGCCGGTCCGGGCCGCCCCGCTGATGTGAGCCAACAGCAAAAAAAGCTGGATCAGGCTCTGAAAGCCGAATCCAGCCATACGAGACACAGCAGGGCTGTGTCTGACATGCTCACGGTGGGATCCGGCGATTGCCTCCCTGTGTCCCGAGAGATGGGGGAGGGGTGCCTGCGCATACACCGTAAAAATGCGCAGAACAAAAAAGCCCCTTTTCACAGGTAGTGTCACTATAACACAAGGAAAGCGCGGCGTCAAGAGGAAATTGGGCGGACAGGGTTGTTTTTTTGCGGGGAGTGCGGTATAGTACAGTTGACAAAAAAACGCGGAGCGGGAGAGGGGGGAGTTTATGCGGATCATGGCCATCGACTACGGCGATGCCCATACCGGCATCGCCATTTCCGACCCTACCGGCTTCCTCACCGGGACTACCACGACTATCCACAGCAGAAAGGCGGAGGAAGTGGCAGGAGAGATCGCCCGGCTGGTCCAGGAGCACGGTGTGGAGGAGCTGGTGATGGGGTATCCCCGGAACATGGACGGCACCGAGGGTCCCCGGGCGGAGCTGTACCGGGACTTCGCAGCCCTGGTGGAGGACACCGCGGGGCTCCGGCCCGTGCTCTGGGACGAACGGCGGACCACCGTGGACGCCCACCGTATCCTGTTTGAGGCGGGAAAAAACGCCAGAAAGCGAAAAAAGACGGTGGATGCGGTGGCGGCCTCCCTGATTTTGGAGGGATATCTGGATCACAGAAGGCTGCGGGGCTGAGGAGGCCTCTCAGCCCCCTATATTATGGACAGAAGAAAGGAGAATGATTCCATGGCATTTATTCTCAACGTGACCTATACCATGAAGCCCGGGCTGCGGGCGGAGTTCCTGCGGGAGGTGTCCGAGCACGGCATCCAGAAGGCGGTGCTGGCAGAGGAGGGATGCCTCCAGTACCAGTATTTTGAGGCTGTGGACGAACCAGACAAGCTGCTGCTGGTGGAGCGGTGGACCGAACGAAAGGCCCAGGAGGTCCATATGACTCAGCCCCATATGGTCCCCCTGAAGGAGATCAAGGAGCGCTGCGTGGCAGACAGCTTGGTGGAGAAATTTGATGCCTGACCCGCGGTAATGACGCAGGGAGAAAGACAAGGAGGAACAGAAAATGGAGATGCAACGCGTGTGGGCGGTCTATTTCAGCGGTACCGGGACCACGGAAAAAGTAGTGACCCGGATGGCGAAGATCGCGGCGGAGGATCTGGGGGCGGAGTATAAGACCTTCTGCTTCAACCTGCCTAAGGACCGGGAGGGGGAGCTGTCCTTCGGGCCGGGGGATCTGGTGATTTTCGGCACCCCGGTGTATGCCGGGCGGGTGCCCAATCTGCTGCTGCCCTATATCCGGGACAAGGTGAAGGGAAACGGGGCCCTGGCTGTGCCGGTGTCTCTGTTCGGCAACCGGAATTTTGACGACGGGCTGATCGAACTGCGCAACGTGCTGGAGGCGGACGGCTTTCACACCGTGGCGGGCGGCGCTTTCGTGGGGGAGCACTCTTTCTCCAGGACCCTGGGGGCGGGCCGGCCCGACGCCCAGGATATGGCACTGGTAGAGGAGCTGGCTCACAAGACGGCGGAGAAGGTGAAAGGTCTGGAGCGGGCCCCAGAGATCCCCGCCTATGTGGCGGGCTGTGACCCCATCCGTCCCTACTATACCCCCAGGGACCGCCACGGGGAGCCCATCAAGGACTTTTTGAAGGCCAAGCCGGTGACTGACTCGGACAAGTGCGTCAAGTGCGGCCTGTGTGCCCGTCTCTGCCCCATGGCAGCCATCGACCCCAACGACGTGTCCAGTGTGGTGGGGAAGTGCATCAAGTGCTGTGCCTGCGTGAAGAAGTGCCCCAAGGGCGCCAAGTACTTTGACCACGAGGGCTATCTGTACCATCAGCACGAGCTGGAGGAGCTCTATGCCCGGCGGGCGGACAGCGAGATCTTTATTGAGATGTGACGACAGCAGAGGAGAGCAGAAGAGTGCCATGCTGGACAAGTGTGTGAGTCATGCTGCACAGCCTGCAAAAAAGGCTTCACAGAGTTTGACATGTGCAGGTACAAAAAATCAAGTCTATTCGGAAAGTGACAGCACCACTTTTTCGACAAATCAGGGCCGGCGGAGCAATGCTCCGCCGGCCTTCCTCAGAGATACAAGAATAAAAAGAAATAACCCCTGACTGTTGCACCCTCGGTTCACTCACAGTCAGGGGTTATTTCTGTCCATTCTTGTTATCTAACATCAATTGTTTACCTCTCTTTCTACAGATTCGCGCGACCACGTTTTTTGCTCTTTAGCAGTCTCCGGAACACTGTTGCACAACCAGTTTCATTTTGCACCCAACGCTTCGGTGCTCCCTCATACATGAGGCATTGTCTGTTGGAACGTTCCTTTTCGCTTGCTGAGATGCTTTTTCTGTGGCAACGCGTGGGGCTCAGATGTCGTGCGCGCGCTTCGCTGAGATGCTGTTCTTTTGCTGACCACTGCCGGCATGGACTTCATCGCCTGGAACCGCTTACATCAGGAAAAGATTTGATGCATGTTACGCATCCCCTTGTCTGGGGGAGTGACATCTGATCAATCAGACTTCTTAAAACATTGGACTCATCCTTTCTGGCTATAATGTACCACAAAGACAGGCGGATGTCAAGAGGTTTTGTGGAAAAAATATAAAATTTTTCAAAAAGGATGCGGCCCCCGGGGGCTGTCCCAGGGGCCGCGGGTATCAGCGGGAGGCATCCGGGGCTGGGTCGCCACGGAGGGAGAGAAAGTAATCGTAGTAGGGCTTGAGGAAGCGGAAGCTCTCCTCCGCCTCCCCAGCCAGCTCGGGGGTGAACAGGGAGCCCTCGCAGTTGCGGTCCCAGGTCAGGGCGATGTTTTTCCGGTTGTACCAGGGAAAGAGCAGGGGGCCGGGGTCCCCTTTGGGGCGTTTGTACATCTCGCCCTCCAGCACAAATCGGTGCTGCCGGCTGAGCCGGCGGGCCAGCTTCTCCATAGGGGCCGGGTCCCGGTCGATGCGGGAGCGGAACTTGGCCATGGTGACGGGCTCGGCGCCGTAATAGCCCATCCCCAGGCTGTGATACTCCGGCGCGATCTCAAAATAGAAGGCGGGGACATGGGTCCACCCCTCCTGCTCGGGCCGGATGGTGAACCACAGGTGGTCCTTGTAGGGGCCGCGGCCGTGGAGCCGCCGTGCATCCCGGTAGATGCGGGAGACATGAAGGTTCAGCTGCTCCTTTGGATAGGCGGCGGTCATGGCGGCATGGACCTGGCGGCCCAGCTCCTGGAGGGGGGCGATGACCAGATCCAGATACTCCTGCTTGTGGGCCTCGAACCAGCTGCGCTCATTGTTGAATCGGACGCCCCACAGAAAATCCACGGCGCCCTGAGAAAAACCTTGAAACATAGGAAACGGACCTCTTCTGTATGGTAAGATATGTGCTCAATAGCCGGGCGGAAGCTTCCCGGCGGGGATCTCATACCCGTAGTGGTCCTCCTCCGGGGAGGACTGAGCGGGGCCGTCAGCCGCCCCGTCCCCTGTGTCGGGCGCGGGGATATCCTCCGTGGGAGCGGAGGAGCTGCTGCCGGACTCCCCGGCAGACGTCTCGCTGTCAGTTCCTGTGCCGGCGGCAGGCTCACCGCCGGTGCCTCCCCCGGACTCTGTTCCGGTCTGCGTCCCAGTGCTGGTGCCGGCCCCGGTCTCTGCCCCGGTTCCGGGCTGGGCGCCGGGCTTGGGGGGGACCCCGTCTACCCAGGTGGAGGGATCGCCGTCAGCGGGATTGTAGAGGATGGTGGTGGGGCGCATCTTATAGGTGCTGACCCCCAGATCCTGCTTCTCCACCAAGGTGCCGTCCTTCTCATAGATGACACGCCAGGCGCGGGCAGAGCGGCCGGTGTAGGCGTTCTGCTTGGCATCCACCTTAGTGGTGCCCTGTGGGATGGACTCGTCGGCCCGGTACTGGGTGGTGGGGGATACAAAGTCGAACTGGGTGCGCTCCGGCACGGCGTACCGGCCGTCCACATTGGTGCCGTAGAGCTTGACAGTGAGGTAGCGCAGGCCGTTCTTGTCGTAGCTCTCAGTGACGATCTTCACCGGGTAGTCGGTGTTGTTTTTGAAGCGGAAGTCGGACAGGCCGAAGTAGACGGTGGCGTCCATGCCGTCAGGGACGTAGCCCACGGAGTACATGTGGGCGTGGCGCTCCACGATCTCCAAGGTGGTGTGGAGGACGGCGTAGTAGATGGTGGAGGAGGTCTGGCAGATGCCGCCGCCGGTCTCGTCCACGGAGGCGCCGCCGGAGTAGACGGGAGCGGGGAGATAGCCCTTGTCGGCGGAACGGCTTCCGGTGGTGTTGTTGTAGGAGAATTCCTCGCCGGGCATCAGGATCACGCCGTTGCAGGCCTCAGCGGACAGCTTCACGTTGAACTTCCGGTTGGAGGAGCCGCTCACCTGGCTGGTACCCTGCCCCAGCAGGTCGGCAAAGAGCCGGTCGGCCAGTATCTCCTGGGTGATGTCGGGCTGAGTGACGGTGAGGGGGACCTCCACGGTCTCTCCCTCCTGGGCCTGCTGGAACAGGCGCTGGGCCTGGGCGGTGTCAAAGTCCACCCCCACGGTGTGGGGCAGCACCTCGCAGGTATCCGGATCGATGGCTGCGTTGGCCGCCTCAGCGTACAGCTCCCCGTGGATGGCCTGGAAGTCCGGCTCCTGAGGAGCGGAATCCAGGATGGGGAGCTGGACCGTGTCCGCCTGACCCTGGGCCAGGAGTTGAGCGTAGGCAGACTTCACCGCCTCCTCCGCTCCCTGGCGGTCCACCGAGCGGTGGGTGTGCCCCTTTACCAGGGTCAGGGTGCCCGCCTCCAAGTCTGCGGTGTAGCCATCCTCGCTGCCGCCGCTGCCCAGGGCACTGTCAGCGGCCTGGAGCTGGCGCTCCAGCTCTGTACGGCCCGCCTCTGTCAGTTGGACCTGATCGGCACCAAGGTCCTGGGCAGCGCCGAACAGGTGGCGCAGGTACTGGGCCCCCCCGGTGAAGAAGCTGCCGCGTCCCACAGACAGGGACGCCTGGGCCAGGGAGGCGGCGTCCACCTGAAAGGATGAGCCGTCCAGCGTACCGATATAGCCGTCGCAGCTCAGGCCCACGGCCCAGCCGGAGCCAGCCTGCTGGGCGACGGAAAGATTCTCGTTGATGGCCTGCTCCGCCTCAGCCTGGGTCATGCCGGACAGGTCCAGTCCGGCGGCGGTGACGTTGGGCAGGATGGTGTCCGAGGCGCTGACCCAGCCGCACAGGCCCAGGTAGGCGGCAAGGAGGACAGCCAGGATGGCGGCCGGGACCCAGACGGCTGGGCCGGGCTTTCCGCCGCTTTTTTTCTGTACACGTGCTCCGTCCATGAAAACTCCCCTTCCTGTCCCACTCAGCCCAAGAACCCACGGACAGGTCAAATAATTTCAGACTATATTATAGCATCCTACGTTTCAGAATGTAATTACAGAACAGTTACAGTTGACCGTCCAAATTTCCCCGGATTTCCTCAATTTTGAAAAATATTTTTAGGAGGTTTACTTTTCACCTTCCCGGCAGTATGATAGAATAGTGTATGTGGAAGAGAGAGGGCCAGACCCAGAAGAGAAATTTTCAAGGAATTTTAAGAAAAAATCAATGTTGTTTTGGGATGGGTCTGGTATTCTATACAGCAGAACACCAGGGGAGGCAGAATGATGGCATATTACGGAGATCAGGGAAATGAGAACTACGGCGGAAAATGGGAGCCCCGCAGGAGCTCTGGCGGAGGGATGAGTGACCTGCCGTACTGGATCTTGGCGCTGGTCTTTCTGTTTGCCTTCCCGCCGGTGGGCGTGCTGATGATCGCTCTGAGGCTCTTCGGCGGCGGGAAGCGCCGCGTGGCCCGGGGGCGCCATCCCTATTATATGCAGCGGGATGGGCAGGCCCCCGTGGGGGCCCGGACCACTGTCAGTGAGCCGGCACGGAGCCAGGAAAAGACCGGCCGGAGGGAGAAAAAGCGCCAGGAAGGGAAAGCGGAACAGGATATGTCCCCGGTGTGCCTGGACGTAGTGGAGAAGATGGCCAAGCGGGGCCGGAGGCTGATCCAGGTGGGCGGGATCATTACGGCGGTCTTCGCCTTCACGGTGCTGGCCTGCCTGGGTAATGCGTCCTACTGGCTCCTCCACGGCGACGCGATCTGGTTCTGGGACCAGCTGCTGAACGCCATCCCCCTGCTCTGCTTCCTGGGCGGCGGTGCCGGCGTGCTGTGGGCCGGCCTGCGGAAAAAGAAGCAGGTGCGCACCTACCGGAACTATCTGGCCATGATCGGCCGCCGCCAGACCATCTCCATCTCGACGCTGGCGTCCGCCACCGGTGCCTCCCCGGCCAAGGTGCGGGACTGCCTGGAGGATATGCTGGATGACGGGCTGTTCCCCCTGGGTTTCCTGGACTACGGCGGGGACCGGCTGGTCCTCTCCGGTGAGGGGCTGAACGACCCGGCCCCGGCACAGGAGGAAAAGACGGAGGAGAAGAAGGCTGCCCCGGTGGACGAGGAGAACGCGGTGCTGGCCGAGATCCGGGCGGTGAACGACTCCATCGAAGACGCGGCCCTCTCGGCGCAGATCGACCGCATCGGGGTCATCACCGCCAAGATCTTCGAGTATCAGAAGAGCCACCCGGAAAGGTCTGCCCAGCTCCATGCCTTTCTGAGCTATTACCTGCCCACAACCCTGAAGATCCTCCGGGCCTATGCCCAGCTGGAGTCCCAGGGCGTAGAGGGGGAGAACATTGCCGCCGCCATGAGCCGGATCGAGGGGATGATGGGCAAGGTGGTGGAAGGCTTCGAGAAGCAGCTGGATCAGCTCTTTCAGGGGGATGCTATGGACATCACCACCGACGTGGCGGTTCTGGAGCAGATGCTCCAGAAGGATGGACTGTCCTCCTCCGGCGGGATGCAGATTGGAATTTGACTGATTCAAAGGCCGCGGGGATCTTCCCCGCGGCCTTCACGTTTCTTCTTTTACCCGACCGAACAGCTCGGACAGGCCGATGAGGATGAGAAAGCCCCCAAAGAGCTTTCGGAGCAGGTCCACGTCCAGGGCTGTGGCGGCCCATGAGGCCAGCGCGGCGCAGAGCAGGCCGGCGGAGATGGCAGGGAACAGAAGCCCCTTTTCCACATATCCGTTTTTCAGGTGGGCGGGCAGGGCGGTGAGTCCGGCGGGGAGAAAGTACAGCAGATTGATGCCCTGAGCCAGGTGCTGGTCCAGTCCGGCCAGGGTGGTCATATAGACCAGCAGAAGGGTGCCGCCCCCCACGCCGAAGCCGGACAGGACCCCGGTAGCCGCCCCCACCAGCAGGGGGATCAGCCAGCCGCTCACAACAGACACCTCAGGCCGCCCCAGATGAGCAGGGCCTCGAAGCCCCGCTTCAGCCACGGGAGCCGGACGCCCTTGAACAGCCGTCCTCCGGCCCAGCCGCCCACAGTGCCGCCGATGAGATAGGGCAGGGCGGCGGAGAGATCCAGTCCGCCCCGGAGGAGATAGACGGCTGCCGACAGGGCGCACAGGGGCAGGATGACCGCCACTGAGGTGGCAAAGGCCCGCCGCTGATCCAGTCCGCACACCCGGGTGAGCATGGGGACCAGCACCGAACCGCCGCCCCCGCCGAAAAAGCCGTTGGTCAGCCCGGCTGCCGCCCCGGCAAGCACGGACTTCCAGGTAGATTTATGCTTCAAAAAAACGCCCCCTTGCCGGTCTAGTGTGCCAGGCAGGGGGGCGTTTTATCCATTTTGCCTGCCGGGGGAGCGGGATCTCAGTCGGCCAGCTTATCCAGCAGGGCGGCCAGCTCCTCCAGCTTGGGGGCGGGGTCCCCGCTGTCCACGGCCTCCCGCACGCAGCAGTTCATGTGTGCCTTCAGTACCAGGCGGTTGGCTTTTTTCAGAATGGACTGGGTGGCCATCAATTGGTTGGAGACGTCCAGACAGTACCGGTCCTCCTCCACCATCTTCAGGATACCGTCGATCTGGCCACGGGCCGTTTTCAGCAGCCGGGCGACCTGGGCGTGGTCCGCTTTCACTGAATGGACACCACCTCGTATCCGGCCTCAGTGACTGCGTCGGTGAGGGACTGGTCGCTCACCGCACCAGTGAGGGTGACTGTGGCGCACTTGCCCTCCAGGTCGGCTTTGACGGAGGCCACCCCCTCCAGGGTGCCCAGGGCTTTCTCCACGTGGGCGGTGCAGTGGGCGCACATCATGCCGTTGATCATGATCTTCTTTTCCATCGTTTCATTCGCTCCTTTTCGTTCTTCCTGATGTTGTGGTTCATATGTGGGCTGCTCCGAGGGGTCAGGGACAGGCTGGACCGGGCAGGTGCCGCTGGGGCAGGGAACAGGGGAGGCAGGGACGCTCTTGGGCTTGAAGAACCGAAGACGCAGGGCGTTGGTCACCACGCATACCGAGCTCAGGCTCATAGCGGCAGCGGCGAACATGGGGTTGAGCATGACATCCGTCCACCCCAGGGCATAGAACAGGCCGGCGGCCAGGGGGATGCCCAGGCTGTTGTAGAAAAAGGCCCAGAATAGGTTCTGCTTGATGTTGCGGATGGTGGCCTTGGACAGTTCCACCGCAGCGGCAGCGTCCAGCAGGTCCGACTTCATCAGCACGATGTCGGCGCTCTCGATGGCCACGTCGGTGCCAGCACCGATGGCCAAGCCCACGTCGGCCCGGGCCAGCGCCGGGGCGTCGTTGATGCCGTCCCCCACCATGGCCACCTTCTTGCCCTGATCCTGGAGCTGCTTCACCTTGCGCTCCTTGTCCTGGGGGAGCACCTCCGCCATCACCTGGGAGACGCCCAGCTGTGCGCCGATGGCGCCGGCGGTGCGCTGGTTGTCGCCGGTGAGCATGATGACGTCGATCCCCAGCCGCCGGAAGGCGGCTACCGCCTGGGCGCTGGTAGGCTTGGGGGTGTCGGCCACAGCCACCAGGCCAAGCACCCGGTGCTCGTCGGCAAAGTAGAGGGGGGTCTTGCCCTGGGCGGCCAGCTCCTCGGCCCGTGCGGGGAAGGAGCCCAGCTCCACCCTGGCCTCCTCCATCATGGCGCGGTTGCCGCCCATGCAGGTGCGGTCTCCCAGGGCGGCCCGGACGCCCCGGCCGTGGACGGCGGTGAACCCGCCCACTGAGGTGATGGGGAGGCCACGCCTTCTGCTCTCCTCCACGATAGCGGCGGCCAGGGGGTGCTCCGAGGGGCCCTCCAGGCAGGCGGCCAGGATGAGCAGGCCTTCCTCGTCCATGTCCTCGCCCGGCAGGATGTCGGTGACCACCGGCCTGCCCTGGGTCAGGGTGCCGGTCTTGTCCAGTACCACGGTATCCACCAGATGGAGGGTCTCCAGGGCCTCAGCGGATTTGATGAGGATGCCCTGCTCCGCTCCCTTCCCGGTGCCCACCATGATGGCCACGGGGGTGGCCAGACCCAGGGCGCAGGGGCAGGAAATGACCAGCACGGCCACGCCCGCGGTGAGGGCGGAGGTGGCGCTGCCAGTGGCGAACCACCAGGCCCCGGCAGCGATGGCGGCGATGACCATGACGGTGGGGACAAAGACGCCGGCCACCTTGTCGGCCAGCTTGGAGATGGGGGCCTTGGAGGAGGAGGCTTCCTCCACCAGCCGGATCATCTGGGCCAGGGTGGTGTCCTCGCCCACCCGGCTGGCCTCAAAAACGAAGTAGCCGGAGCGGTTGATGGAAGCGGCGGCCACCTTGTCCCCGGGGCCTTTGTCCACGGGGAGGGACTCGCCGGTGAGGGCGGATTCGTCCACGGCGGAGCTGCCCTCCACAATGACACCGTCCACCGGGATGGACTGGCCGGGGCGGACGGCTACCCGGTCGCCCACCCGGACCTCCTCCACCGGGATCTCTGCCTCGGCCCCGTCCCGCAGGACGGTAGCCGTCTTGGGGGCCAGGTCCATCAGGCGGGAGATGGCCTGGGAGGTCTTGCCCTTGGAGCGGGTCTCCAGGAACTTGCCCAGGGTGATGAGGGTGAGGATCATGCCGGCGGACTCGAAGTACAGGTCCATATGGTACTGCTCCACCCGGGCCATGTCCCCGTGGCCCAGGCCGTAGCCGATCTGGTAAATGGCAAAGACGCCATAGATCACAGCCGCGATGGAGCCCACAGCGATGAGAGAGTCCATATTGGGGCCGCCGTGGAGCAGGGAGCGGAAGCCGTTTTTGTAGTACTTGTCGTTGATATACAGGATAGGCAGGGTGAGCAGGAGCTGGGTAAAGGCGAAGGATATGGCGTTCTCGTGACCCACCAGGAAAGCGGGGAGGGGGGCGCCCATCATGTGCCCCATGGAGATATAGAACAGGGGAATCAGGAAGAGAAAGGAGAGGATGAGGCGGCGCTTCATAGAGGAGAGCTCCGCTTCCATCTGGGCCTCCGGCCTCTTAGCGGCTCCCCGGGCTGGGACCCCAGCCTGGGCGGGCAGGGAGGCGCCGTATCCTGCCTGGACCACCGCCTGGATGATGCTTTCGGGGGCAAGGGCGGCCTCGTCGTACTCCACATTCATGGAGTTGGTCATCAGGCTGACCTCCGCCCTGCGTACGCCCTCCAGCTTGTTCACCGCCTTTTCCACATGGGCGGAGCATGCGGAGCAGGTCATACCGGTGACGTCAAATTTCTGTTTCAAGGGAAACACATCCTTTCAGAGGAGGGCTCCGCCCATGGGCGCCCCAGCGCCCCGCCGCCGAAGCGGCGCAAATTCGGAGCGGAGCAAATGCGATACACCCCCCTGGGGTGGGGTATCTTCAGCATAGCGCGGGGGAAGAAGTTTGTCAAGGCTTATCATGGAGATTTTTTGAGATTTTATGCAGGAGAGCCCCTGCTCTGCGGGAAGCAGAACAGGGGCTCTCAAAATTCAAAATAGAAGGAAAGAGGAGGCTCCTCATAGCTGATGGTATAAAACCCGTCTATGTGAAACGTGATTGTTTCTTGTATGGTATCAGATGGGAGGGGTGAGGTCAAGGACAAACATGGATTTTCTTCCCAGCCTCGACAGCTTATGCCCGGTTTTGCAGGGGGCTTGTCCTATAATCTCCTCATATCACCCGGCAGAGAGGACCGGGCCAAGGAGGAAGTCTGAATGACCGTAGATTGCGTGTCCGAGGGGCGGACCCTGACAGCGGCGGTGCGGGGGGAGCTGGATCACCACCGGGCCAAGGAGGTGATGACAGAGCTGGATGAACAGATCGACATGGCTCTGCCCCGGCGGCTGACTCTGGACCTGTCAGGCCTGAGCTTTACGGACAGCTCGGGCATCGCAGTACTGATCCGGGTCAGCCGGCGGATGGAGCAGATCAAGGGCGAGCTGATAGTGCGGGGCGTGCCTCCGCAGCCGTGGAAGGTGTTTCAGGCGGCCGGCCTGCACAAGCTGATCCGATTTGAACAGGAGGAGCCCGCCGCGGCGGGGGAGGAGGACGTACATAAATGAAGGTGGAAAATTACGCCGCGCTGGAATTTCCCAGCCGGTCAGCCAACGAGGGGTTTGCCCGGGCGGCGGCGGCCTGCTTTGCTGCCCAGCTGGACCCCACGCTGGAGGAGATCAACGACATCAAAACCGCCGTGAGCGAGGCAGTGACCAACGCCATCGTCCACGCCTACCCGGACCGGCTGGGCAAGGTGGCCCTGAAGCTGCGTCTGAAGGAGGGCGGCATCCTGGAGATCTTGGTGCGGGACTGGGGGGTAGGCATCGCGGACGTGGAGCAGGCCCGGACCCCGCTGTTTACCACCGGGAGCGAGGAGCGCTCCGGGATGGGCTTTACCATCATGGAGAGCTTCATGGACGTGGTAAAGGTGCGCTCTACCCCGGGGAAGGGGACCCAGGTGACCATGCGGAAGCGGATCTCCCCCCGCATAGGCGGACGATGAATGGCACGCCAACGGCTCCAGAGCTGCTGGAGGCGGCCAGACAGGGGGACAACCGGGCCTGTGAGCAGGTGTTGGAGGAAAACGCCGGCCTGATCTGGAGCATTGTGCGGCGGTATTACGGACGGGGCGTGGAGCCGGACGACCTGTACCAGCTGGGCTGTCTGGGCTTTTTGAAGGCGGTGCGGGGCTTTGACCCATCCTTCGGGACCCAGTTCTCCACCTATGCGGTGCCCAAGATCGCGGGGGAGATCCGGCGTTTTCTCCGGGATGACGGCACTGTGAAGGTGAGCCGGGGCATGAAGGAGCGGGGGGCCGCAGTGTGGGGCGCCCGACGCCGGCTGGTGGCCGAGATGGGACGGGAGCCCACCCTGTCAGAGCTGGCGGCGGAGACCGGCCTGACGCCAGAGGAGATCGCAGCGGCGGAGACCGCCTCTGACGCAGTGGCATCCCTCCAGGCGGAGACAGGAGAGGGCGGATTGACCCTGGAGGGGATGCTGGGCACCGGCGGGATGGAGGAGGACGTGGTGGAGCGGCTGACCCTCCGTTCCGCCATGGAGGAGCTGCCGGAGCGGGAACGGCAAGTGCTGCTGCTGCGCTATTACAAAAACCTCACGCAGATCCAGTGTGCCAGAGTCCTGGGGGTCTCCCAAGTCCAGATCTCACGGTTGGAGCGGCGGGCGGTGGACCGGCTGCGGAAGATCCTGTGCGAGGAAGAAGTGTTCTGAGACTTCTCTGCCCCAGACCGGGCAGAAAAATAATGGGATGCAGGCTGCGGAAAAAGTCCCTGGAGGACTTTTTCCGCAGCCGTAAATACTCCGGGCCCGTACCATCTCTGGTACGGGCCCGGAGTATTTACGGAATAATTTTAGGAAATGATGTCTGGAGCTCCAGGGTCAGGCGAGGGCGGAGATGACGGCGTCCGGGTCGCTGACGTGAAAAAACAGCAGGCCCACCACACGGTCGTTGCCCTTCTTGATGCCCATCACAGCGTTGGCGCGGCTCTTGCCGGCCTCACGGCCGATGGCTGCGTTGAAGCAGACGTTGCCGGCACCGCCGTCGCGGCACTCCACCGCACAGGTCACCTTCTGGTCACGGGGCATGGTCATCACGTTGGATTTGACCACAGCGATGATGCGCTGGTCGGTGATGGCATAGATGGTCTTCTGCTCCAGCAGCTTCTTGTCCAGATAGGGACGGACGGCCACCGCCAGCGGGATGCCGATCATGGGCACCAGGCCGATCAGGATGATCCCGATGCTCTTATTGTCCGCGATGGCGAAGGGGAGGAAGACACCGAAGGAAAACAGGGTCATGACGGCGGTGATGATCCAGGCCACATACTGGGAGACACGGTCAGGGGACCGGAGGAGCTTCGTCTTGGTGGGTCGGCCGAACCAGAGGACCTTCTCGTTGTCCCGCAGAGTCTTTTGGAGGATCTGTTCCATAAATATGTTACTCCTTTCATAAATAAGAATGAATTCTTATCTTGATAAAAGATTACCACAACATTTATAAAAACGGTATAAATAGGGGGTATATTGACGTTAAGAAAGCGAAAAAATAAAAAATAGAATCAAATAAATGATGTAAAAAATAAAAGAATACCGCCTCCCCTTTGGCGGAAGGGGAGGCGGCGGATCGGCCGGGCGGTGAGCCGGTATGGGGCGGACGTTTAGGAGAGAGAAACGCCCGCTCCCTCACCACACGGAGAAGAAAAACCGAACCAGAGAAAAGTGAGAAAACTCCGGCCGTTTAGGAGAGATATCCAAGCAGGGATTCTGGCTGAGGGATGTGGAAGAACAGCAGGCCGGGGACGCCGGACTGGGCAGGACTGCCGCAACGGACCCCCAAAATGGCGTTGTCCAGCATTTTGGAGGAGGACTGGCCCACCGCTTCACAGAAGCAGAGGTTGCCGCTCTCCCCGTCCCGGGCTTCAATGGAGTGGGTGAGGATGCGGCCCAGGGGAATATACATCAGGTTGTTCTTCACCAGAGCCAGCACCCGGTAGTTGGTGATGGCGTAGATGGTGTCATGCTCCAAGCTCCACTTGTCCAACAGGGGGCGGATGGAGATCATGGCGGGGAGGAAGGCAGCGATCATGAGGATCACGGTCAGATCGGTGACGGCCTGATGAGTGCGGAGGAAAAAGGGGATCAGACCGCCCAGGATCACGGCCAGCGCCGCGGAACAGAGGACCCAGGTCAGGAGCAGAGAAGTACGGGAGGGGATGGACATCAATTTGAAAGGGGAGGGACGGCCGCTCCAGCGGACAATCTCACCGTCCAGAAGCACTTCCTGTAATCTCTGTTCCATGATGTGGGCTCACTTCCTCAAATTCTCTTCTGTCTGTTATTATAGCCTCTGGGCTATAAAATGGGTGTTAAACTGAAACAGAGGGTCGCTAAATAATTGTTAAGAAAAAAACAGGGGAGAAAAACAGCACCTCCGGAGCCTTAGCCTCCGGGGGTGCTGATGTGTATGGAAGGCTCAGCTGTCCTCCAGCATCCGGTATCCGATGCCCAGTTCTGTCAGGATGTATTTGGGCTCGGAGGGGTTTTCCTTCAGCTTGCGGCGGATGTTGGCCATGTTGACCCGCAGGATCTGGTTGTTGCTGCCCTCGTAGGGGCCCCAGACATGCTTGAGGATGAAGTCATAGGTGAGCACCTTGCCGGCATGGAGACAGAGCAGCTCCAGGATCTTGAACTCGTTCTGTGTGAAGTGGATCTCCTCGCTGCCCACGAAGACCTGGTGGCGTGCAGTGTCCACGACTAGGTCTTTGACCTGATAGCGGTCCTTCTGCTCGCCCTGGCTGAGGTTGATCCGGTCGGCCCGGCGCAGGGTGGTTCGGATGCGGGCCAGCAGCTCCGGAACGCCGAAGGGCTTGACCACATAGTCATCCGCCCCCATGTCCAGGGCTTTGACCTTCTCAGACTCCCGATCCCGGGCGGAAATGATGATGACAGGCACCTCCTGGGGCAGTCCGCTGAGTTCCTTGAGCACGTCCAGTCCGTCCATGTCGGGCAGGCCCAGGTCCAGAAGCACCAGATCGGGACGGTGGGAAAAGAATAGGCTGAGAGCCTCCTTGCCGGTGGTGGCGGACATGGCCTTGTAGTCGTTGGCGGTCAGAGCGCGGCAGATGAAGTTGCTGATGGTGCGCTCATCTTCTACGACCAGGATCAAACGTTTTTCACTCATATGCTTTCTCCTCCATGGGAAGGCCGAAGCGGAAGACCGCTCCGCCCTCAGGGTCATTTCCGGCGGCGAAGAAGCCGCCGTGGGCTTTGATGATGCTCTGGCAGACGGACAGGCCGATGCCCATGCCTCGGGTGGAGTCGCCTGACAGGTCCCGGGGGAGGGGACGGCCGGACTGGACTGCCTGCATGATGTCAGGAGACAGTCCAATGCCATGGTCCCGGACCTCCACCACCGCCCACTCCTCCTGGCGGAACAGGTGGAGCTGGATGTGCTGAGTGTCCCCGGAGTGGCGGACCGCGTTTTCCAGCAGATTGACGATGACCTGCTTGATGAGCATGGGCTCCATGGGCAGGAACAGGATGTCCTCTGAGAGGTCCAACTGCACATTGGCGTCCGGGAAACGGCGGCGGGTAGTGAGCACCGCGTCCCCCGCCACCTCCTCCAGCATCTCCTCCCGCTTCTTCAAAGGGACAGAGGCGTCCTGGATACGGGTGATGGACAGCAGATTCTCCACCATGGTGGTGAGAGCTTCGGCGTCGTTTTTGATGTCGTTGAGCAGGGAGACATCCTTCTCACTGCGGGGCTCCTCGCTGGACAGCAGTACCGCGGCCGCCCCGGAGATAGCAGTCAGAGGGGTGCGGAGGTCGTGGGAGACGGAGCGAAGGATATTGCTGCGGATGGTCTCCCGGGCGGCCTCCAGCTGAATGGCATTCTTTTCCTGGTTCAGACGCTCGTTCAGCTCATACAGGGCCTTGGTGTTCTGCTCCCGCTGTTCCGCCTCCAGGGCCTGGAGCTTGATCCGGGAGGTGAGGGTGCAGATGATGATGGCGATGGCCGTCATGCTCAGCATGGCCACCGGGTATCCGGCATAGCTGAGAGAGAAGGCGGAGTAGGGGTACATAAAATAGTAGTTGATACAGAAAGAGCTGAACAGAGAGGCCAGGATACCATAAAAATATCCAGTGGTCAGCCAGGATACGAATGTGACGGCCAGCACATAGACCAAGGCGGAGTTGTTCTCCACGCCGAACTGAAACAGCAGCCGGCTGAGGTAGTATGCCCCGGCCATGAAAAAGGCGGTGATCAGAAAATTCATCACGCCCCGCGGGACAATGGCGGTCAGATCATGGAGCTTGGCTTTCCATTCTTTCAAAAGGAGCCCCCCTTCCAGCGGCCGGTCAGAGGATGACACGACTCTTGTATTCTTAGTCCCATTATAATAAGGAACGGCCCGGCCTGCAAGCAGAAAATGAGGGCGTCCTCCTTCAGGACCAGAGGAGGGGAAGGAGGCACACATAGAGGACAAACAGGGCCATACCTATGACTGCGTTGATGGCGAAGGCGTTGCTGGCGATCTGGGAGTCCTCCAAAGAGCCATACTCCGAGATGTAGGCGTTGAGGATGACGGAACCGTGCTGGGAGATCAAGGTAAAGAACGCGGCATTAAAATAGAAATCCTGCCCCACCATGGGGTCCATCAGGAAAAATTTAACCCCATAGCTGACGGAGAAGATCAGAAGATAGCGCCAGGCGACCAGGCGCAGGCTCTCCCGGATCTTGTCCGGATTGTCCATATGGATCCGGTAGCCCACTGTGATCAGGATCAGGGTGGAGCTGATGCCGCCCAGCTTGGAGATGGTGTCGATCACGCCGCCGCCCAGGTCTGTGGCGGAAACGGCGTCCCGTATACCCAGAAGCTGAAGTGCCAGGGCCAGGAAGATCATGACAAACAGTGGAGATAAAAGGTTTTTTCCGATTTGACGCGGTCCGGCGGTCTCTCCCTTTAGATAGATCCGGGCGACCGGCATGAAGACTAGACCGATAAACAGCTCATGCCCCACTCCCATGCTGGTGAGATACCCCATATTTTCCAGGCCGAACACAGTGGAGAAAAGAGGAATGGCCATGAAGCCGAAGGCAAAGGCACAAGGATAGAGGGGAGCGAAGCGGCGTTTGAAATGGAACAGGCGCGCGGTGAGAAAGCCCAGCCCCAGGAGCAGAAGCTGGATCAGAAAGGTGCAGGCGGCCAGCCCAAAATGCTCGGGGCGCAGATCCAGCCCAATAAAGGTGGTGAAGATGGTACAGGGGATCAGATAATCTGAGACCAGCTTTGTCACACCCTGAACGGTCTCTTCCGAAAAATAATGGCGTTTTTGGAGCCAAAAGCCAAAAATAATGAGCAGGATAACAGGGAGAACGCTGCGGATCAGATGTTCCGGCTGCATGATACGGTATCCTTTCAGATGTCAGCACAAAGTATGAGGCGTCCCGGCAGAAAACAGAATGGGGAACGGACAGGCCCGACCCTGGGGATTCGGATATGCCTGCTGTCTGAAAATTATAACACACAGAACAGATGCTGTCACCAGTATTTCACAGGGAGACAGGCGGAACGGAAAAAACTTTCCGGGCTTCCACAGGATGGAGTTCTTGTACCTGAGCAAAAAAAGTGGTATAATAATACGATTTCCCCCAAGAGATCAGGCCCGTCGGGGCGGCGGGCCTGACAGGGGAGGACAATGAATGGAATGAGGGATTTTGTATGACCTACAAGGAAGAATTTATCACGTTCATGGTGCGCTCCGGCGTGCTCACCTTCGGGGACTTCACCACCAAATCCGGCCGCAAGACCCCCTATTTTGTCAATACCGGAAACTACAAGACCGGTGCCCAGGCGGCCAAGCTGGGGGACTACTACGCTGCCTGTATCCAGGAGCACATGCCAGACGGCATTACCTGCCTGTTCGGACCGGCCTACAAGGGCATCCCCCTGGCGGTGTCTGCCGCCGCCTCCCTGTACCGCAATTATGACCGGGATCTGCCCTACTGCTTCAACCGCAAGGAGGCCAAGAACCACGGCGAGGGCGGTTCCATGGTGGGCTACAAGCCCCAGGACGGGGACGACGTGGCCATCGTGGAGGACGTAGTCACCGCCGGCACCGCCGTGCGCGAGTCCATCGAGCTGTTCAAGCATGTGGCCGACGTGAACATCAAGGCCCTGTTCGTCTCGGTGGACCGGATGGAGCGGGGCACCCGGGAGTGCTCCACCCTGGATGAGCTGCGCCAGGACTACGGCATTCAGGTCTTCCCCATCGTCACCGTGCGGGAGGTCATCGCCTTCCTCCACAACAACTCCATCGACGGCAAGGTCTATATCGACGACGAGATGAAGGCGAAAATGGAAGCCTATCTGGAGGAGTACGGGGCCAAGGGCTGAGCCAAAAAATTCCCCGTCCCCTCGGAGAGCGGAGGGAGCCTCCGGGGGGAACTGGTGCCCCCCGGAAAACGCGGCGCGCGAATGCGCAAAGCGGTCCCCGCAGGGACCGCCCGTGTTTTGAATGGAAGCCTATCTGGAGGAGTACGGGGCCAGGGCCTGAGCACGGCAAAAGAGGACAGAGAAAGAGAGGGAGCAGGGATGGCGGAGAGGCGCAGATCCATCCATACAGGGCACCGGCAGCGGGTGAAAGATGAATTCTCCGCCCGGGGACTGGCGGGCTGGCCGGACCACCGGGTCCTGGAACTGCTGCTGTACTACGCCATCCCCCAGGGGGATGTGAACGGGCTGGCCCACGAGCTGGTGGAGAGGTTCGGCTCGCTGGCGGGGGTGCTGGACGCCGCGGAGGAGGAGCTGTGCCGGGTGCCCGGAGTGGGGCAGCACACCGCTGTCCTGCTCAAGCTGATCCCGGCGGCAGGGGCGCGCTACCTCCAGAGCCGGGCGGACCTGGGGGAGCCGGTGCGCCGGACGGAAGACGCCTACGCACTGCTGGAGCCCTACTTCTTCGGGGCCAGGAACGAGATGATCTACCTGCTTGCGCTGGATGGGAAGAACAAGCCTCTGGGGGTGCGGAAGGTGGCAGAGGGCAGCATCTGCGCCGCCAACATCAATCTGCGCCGGATCATGGAGGAGGCAGCCGCCCTCCGGGCGCCCCAGATCTATCTGGCCCACAACCACATCAGCAACCTGGCCTTCCCCTCCCCGGTGGACATCTCCACAACTCAGACCATGCGGACGGCCCTGGCGGGGGTGGGCATCGAGCTGCTGGACCACCTGGTCTTTGTGGACGGGGATATGGTGTCCATGCGGGACAGCGGGATGATGAAGTGATGCCTGGGCCCTGTCCCTCTGTGGACAGGGCCTTGACTTAGAACATTTGTTTTATTATAATAGGGCGGACGGAGAGCGGCCCGGGAGGAACAGGAGGGACGGCCATGCCCAGATTTGAAGTGGTTTCAGAATACACCCCCAGCGGGGATCAGCCGGAGGCCATCGAGGCCCTGGCCAGCGGACTGGAGATGGGGCTGGACGAGCAGACGCTGCTGGGCGTCACCGGCTCGGGCAAGACCTTCACCATGGCCAAGATCATCGAAAAGGTCCAGCGGCCCACCCTTGTGCTGGCCCACAACAAGACCCTGGCCGCCCAGCTGTGTGCCGAGTTCCGGGAGTTCTTTCCCCACAACGCGGTGGAGTACTTCGTCTCCTACTACGACTACTACCAGCCGGAGGCCTATATCCCCCACACAGACACCTTCATCGAAAAGGATTCCGCCATCAACGAGGAGATCGACCGGCTGAGGTTGTCCGCCACCGCCTCCCTGATGGAGCGGAGGGACGTGATCGTGGTCTCCTCCGTCTCCTGTATCTACGGTCTGGGCGAGCCGGAGGACTTCGCCAAGATGATGGTCTCCCTGCGGGTGGGGGCCACCCTGGAGCGGGACGAGCTGCTGAAAAAGCTGGTGGCCATCCGCTATGAACGCAACGATATCGCCTTTGACCGCAACATGTTCCGGGTCCGGGGGGACACGGTGGAGATCTGGCCCGCCTATTGGAAGGACACCGCCCTGCGGGTGGAGTTTTTCGGGGACGAGATCGACCGCATCAGCGAGATCAACGTGGTCACCGGCACCCCCATCCGCCGGCTGAACAACATCCCCATCTGGCCGGCCACCCACTATGTCACCCCCAAGGAGAAGATGGACGCCGCTATCCAGGAGATCTACAAGGAACTGGAGGGGCGGGTGGCCTTCTTCGAGGGAGAGGGCAAGCTGGTGGAGGCCCAGCGGCTGAAGCAGCGCACCATGTACGACGTGGAGATGATGCAGGAGCTTGGCTACTGCTCCGGCATCGAGAACTATTCCCGGGTCATTGAGGGGCGGCCCGTGGGCTCGCCCCCCCACACCCTGCTGGACTACTTCCCCAAAGACTTCGTCCTCTTCATCGACGAGAGCCACGTCACCCTGCCCCAGGTGCGGGCCATGTATAACGGGGACCGGGCCCGAAAGACCACCCTGGTGGATTACGGCTTCCGGCTCCCCTGCGCCTTTGACAACCGGCCGCTGAAATTTGAGGAATTTGAAAAGCGGCTCAACCAGGTGGTCTATGTCTCAGCCACCCCGGGGGAGTATGAGCGCACCCGCTCGGGCCAGATCGTGGAGCAGGTGATCCGGCCCACCGGGCTGCTGGACCCCAGGATCGAAGTCAGGCCGGTGGAGGGCCAGATCGACGACCTGATCGGGGAGATCAACCAGCGCACCCAGCGGAGCGAGCGGGTGCTGGTCACAACCCTGACCAAGCGGATGGCGGAGGACCTGACCGCCTACCTCCAGAACGCGGGCATCAAGGTGCGCTATATGCACCACGACATCGACACCATCGAGCGGATGGAGATCATCCGGGACCTGCGGCTGGGCACCTTCGACGTGCTGGTGGGAATCAATCTGCTCCGGGAGGGCCTGGACCTGCCCGAGGTCTCCCTGGTGGCCATCCTGGACGCGGACAAGGAGGGCTTCCTCCGGTCCGAGACTTCCCTCATCCAGACCATCGGCCGGGCCGCCCGGAACGCCGACGGCATGGTGGTGATGTACGCGGACACCATCACCCCCTCCATGCGCCGGGCCATCGACGAGACGGAGCGCCGCCGGGAGAAGCAGGACGCCTTCAACAAGGCCCACGGCATCGTCCCCAGAACGGTCATCAAGTCGGTGCGGGAGCTGCTGGAGATCTCCGCCACGTCGGAGGACGTGGCCTCCAACCAGCGCCAGGGCAGGGTCAAGGCCATGACCAGGCAGGAGAAGGCCGCCGAGATCGCCCGCCTGGAGAAGGCCATGAAAGAGGCGGCCAAGATGCTGGAGTTCGAGCTGGCGGCAACTTTGAGAGACCAGATCATCGAACTGCGGGGGAAGTGAGAAGAATTCTATGGAGCTGCTCCCGAAACGGAAGCCGAACCGTTTGACCGGATACGATTACAGCCAGCCGGGGTGTTATTTCATCACCATTTGCACAGCTGGGCGGCAGCCAATTTTGCGTAGGGGCGCACAGTGTGCGCCCGCATCGGAAATTCCGCCTCTCACAGAAATCGGGGAAATTACGGAACGGGCAATTCAAAGTATTCCAAATCATTATCCGTATGTTTTTGTGGAAAAATATGTAGTCATGCCCAATCATATCCACCTTATGTTGCGTATCGAGGGAACCGGGCGCACACTGTGCGCCCCTACTCCCGTCGGAGCGGTTCCCCGGATCATCAAAGCAATGAAAGAGACGGTCACCAAATGTGCCAGGTCTCCCGTCTGGCAAAAGGGCTATCACGACCACATCGTCCGCGGCGAGGCGGACTATCTCCGCATTTGGAACTACATCGACACGAATCCTGCCAAGTGGCGGGAGGACTGTTACTACTGCCAGAATGAGGGAGTGTAGTTACTGTGGAACACACCTATCTGCTCCGTCCCGGCCGCTGGCGGGCGGAGGGGACCTACTACGACGAGACGGGCCGCTCCTTTCCCCTGGCCGGGGAGACAGAGCTGGTCCAGGAGGGGGCGGAGCGGCATCTGGACGGCTGGATGGAGGTTTCCGGGCCCGCTCCGGTCCGATTCACGAACCGCTATGTCATCCGGGAGACGGACCGCCCCTTTACCCTGACCTGGCAGTCCTTCAACCCAGTGCTGGGCGTGCTGGAGGGTACTTTCGAGCTGGCGGGAGAGAGTATCCTGTCCCGCTATGTCTCACGGGACCGGGTGTACTCCGGCTGTGAGGTACTGACCCTCCAGGTGGACGGCAGCTATCACAACGCGGGCGTGTCTATGAAGAACGGACGGCGCATGTCCGCCTGGACCGCCGTGCTGAGCGAGGAGAGGGGAAGGACATAATGGCTAAGGCAAAAGAGGAAAAAACCAACGTCATGCGGGTCCTGGACCAGAAGAAGATTCCCTACACCCCCCACGCCTATCCCCACGGGGACGGCGAGGCCCCCGACGGGGTGACGGTGGCCCGCTCCCTGGGGCAGGACCCGGAGCGGGTCTTCAAGACGCTGGTGACCCGGGGGGCATCCGGGGGATACTACGTCTTTGACATCCCGGTGACGGACACGCTGGACCTGAAAAAAGCGGCTAAGGCGGTGGGGGAGAAGTCCATCGCCATGCTCCACAGCAGGGAGCTGCTCCCCCTGACCGGCTATGTCCACGGGGGGTGCTCCCCCATCGGCATGAAGAAGCAGTTCCCCACCGTCTTCCATGAGACGGCGGAGATCCTGGACACCATCATGGTCTCCGCCGGAAAGATCGGCTTCCAGGTGGAGCTGTCCCCTGCGGACCTGATCGAGCTGGTGGGCGGGAGCACGGAAGACGTGACGGTGTGAGGGAAAGGGACTGATATACGCAGACGTCCTGCAATCGGCAGGCTGTGACCGCTTTGTGAGGAGGGGATAAGATGGAGCAGCAGGAAAAGCCGCCCAAGTTTCTCTATCTCCCAGAGGTCAAGAATGACCATTTCATCATCGGCGGGGCGGATGACCGCCCCGATGCGTCCGTACCGGGATCAGAGCCGGGGCCGGGACTTGAGGAGCCCACGGGTATCTACCCCTGCCCGTGCTGCGGGTATCTGACCTTTCCCGCCCCCAAAGAGGAGGCCATAGCCTACATCTGCCCGGTGTGCTTCTGGGAAAACGACGTGTTCGACCCGGGGGAGGACGATCCCAGCGATGAGAACCGCGGCCTGCCCCTCCGCCAGGGCCGGGAGAACTACCGGCGCTGGGGCGCGGTCCGCCCCGACCTGGTTGTCCACGCCCGCCCGCCCAGGCCGGCGGAGCGGCCGAAAGAAATACCGGCCCCCCGGCTTACTGCTTCTCCTGGAAGCGGGACAGCTCCCGGGAGAGGGAAAGCCCCAGGTCCAGGCCCAGCGTGAAGGCGTGGCAGGCCTGGAAGGAGGCTAAGATCTCCATGCTGTCAGTGAGATGGAAGAGCAGATCCTGGTCGGCCTCGGAACAGGAGCGGACCTTCTCCTGGGCCTGCTCCAGCCACTCCAGAAGCCCGTCCTCTGTGGGGGAGCGGGGCTCATAGGGGAATTTTTGGATGACCAGCTCATAGAGCAGGGAAAGTGTGTCATACATAGATTACCACCCAAAAGTAATAATTTAATTATGACTAAATTATAGGCGAATTTAGAATTGGTGTCAAGAGGGAGATTGGCAGGATGGAAAAGATCATGCTGCCCCTGGGGCGGCGGCTGAAAGAACTGCGGAAAGAAAGAAAACTCAAACAAAAGGAAATGGCCCGGTTTTTGGAATGTACAGACCGAAATTATCAGAAAATGGAGTACGGAGAGATTAACGTTCCCGGACTGACACTGATCAAACTGGCGGACTTCTTTCAGGTCAGCCTGGACTACCTGGTGGGCCGCAGCGACGACCGGGAGCAGTAAAAAAGATCCCCGCCCCCCGCCGGGCGGGAAGAGCAGGGAAAAGCCGGGGGGCTGATCTTGGCGGGCGTGTGCCTGATCCTCTGTAGAATGAACATTCAAGCCATTTCCCAGTCAAACATCGCCCACAGTGTCATCTGCCTGCGCATACAGGCGTTACCAAAGGAGAAACCAAAATGCACAGTCATATTTTTGTCAAGGGCGCCCGGGTGAACAACCTGAAAAACATTGATGTGGACATCCCGCGGGACAAGCTGGTGGTCCTCACCGGGCTGTCCGGTTCGGGAAAATCCTCCCTGGCCTTCGACACCATCTATGCCGAGGGACAGCGGCGGTATGTGGAGTCCCTCAGCTCCTACGCCCGCATGTTCCTGGGCCAGATGGAGAAGCCCGACGTGGACTATATCGACGGGCTCTCACCCGCCATCTCTATCGACCAGAAGACCACCAGCAAGAACCCCCGCTCCACTGTGGGCACCGTGACGGAGATCTATGACTACCTCCGTCTGCTGTGGGCCCGGGTGGGCACCCCCCACTGCCCCATCTGCGGCAAGGAGATCAAACAGCAGACCATCGACCAGATTATCGATCAGGTGATGGCGCTGCCCGAGGCCACCCGCATCCAGATCATGGCCCCGGTGATCCGAGGCAAGAAGGGGGAGCACGCCAAGATCTTCGAGGATGCCCGCAAGTCGGGCTACGTCCGCTGCCGGGTGGATGGCATCGCCTATGATCTCAGCGAGGAGATCAAGCTGGAAAAGAACAAGAAGCACGACATTGAGATCGTGGTGGACCGTCTGGTGATCCGGGAGGACATCGCCCGCCGTCTTACAGATTCGGTGGAGACCGCCGCCTCCCTGGCGGGGGGGCTGGTGATTGTCAACGTGGTGGGGGAGGACCGGGATATCCTGTTTTCCCAGAACTACGCCTGCGAGGACTGCGGCGTCTCCATCGAGGAGCTCACCCCCCGCATGTTCTCCTTCAACAACCCCTTCGGCGCCTGCCCCACCTGCACCGGCCTGGGCAGCCAGATGAAGATCGACCCGGAGCGCATCATCCCCAATAAAAACCTGTCCATCATTGAGGGGGCCATTACCGCCTCCGGCTGGAGTAGCATCAAGTCGGACGGCATCTCCCGGATGTACTTTGACGCCCTGGCCAAGCGGTACAAATTCAAGCTGAACACCCCGGTGAAGGACCTGCCTCCGGAGGCGCTGGACGCCATCCTCTACGGCACCAACGGGGAGAAGCTGACCCTCTACTACGACCAGCCCCGGGGGAAGGGGACCCTGTATCAGGCGTTTGAGGGTATTGTCAACAACCTGGAGCGCCGCTACCGGGAAACTCAGTCCGACTCTGTAAAGCGCGAGCTGGAGGAGTGCATGAGCGAGTGCCCGTGTCCCACCTGTAAGGGCCGCCGCCTGCGCAAGGAGTCTCTGGCGGTCACCGTGGGGGGGATCGATATCGACGCCTTCACCCACAAATCAGTGGACGACGCCCTGGAGTTCGTGGATCAGCTGACCCTGACTGAGACCCAGATGCGCATCGCCCAGCGGATCCTGAAGGAGATCCGGGAGCGGCTGGGCTTCCTGCGGTCGGTGGGGCTCCAGTACCTGACCCTGTCCCGCAGCGCCGC
Organism: Clostridium sp. DFI.5.61; assembly: GCF_024462915.1. NCBI lineage: Bacteria > Bacillati > Bacillota > Clostridia > Eubacteriales > Clostridiaceae > Clostridium > Clostridium sp. DFI.5.61. The sequence continues at coordinate 11,909 of NZ_JANGBZ010000016.1, read as the reverse complement.
CAGCCTGTCCGGCGGCGAGAGCCAGCGCATCCGGCTGGCCACCCAGATCGGCTCCTCTCTGATGGGAGTGCTGTATATTCTGGACGAGCCCTCCATCGGCCTGCACCAGCGGGACAATGACATGCTGCTGGAGACTATGAAGCACCTGCGGGACCTGGGCAACACCCTGCTGGTGGTGGAGCACGATGAGGACACCATGCGGGCCGCCGACTATATCGTGGACGTGGGCCCCGGGGCCGGCGTCCACGGCGGACAGATCGTGGCCTGCGGCACAGCGGAGGAGATCATGAACACCCCCGGCTCCCTCACCGGCGACTACCTCTCCGGGCGGCGGAAGATCCCGGTGCCGGAGCAGCGCCGGAAGGGGAACGGAAAGTACCTGAAGGTGCTGGGGGCGGCGGAGAACAATCTGCGCCACATCGACGTGTCCTTCCCTCTGGGGACCTTCACTGCGGTGACCGGCGTGTCGGGCAGCGGAAAGTCCTCCCTGGTCAACGAGATCCTCTATAACCGGCTGGCCTGCGACCTGAACCGGGCCAAGACCCGGCCGGGCAGACACGACGGCCTGGAGGGGGAGGAGTTCCTGGACAAGGTCATCAACATCGACCAGTCCCCCATCGGGCGCACGCCCCGGTCCAATCCGGCCACCTACACCGGGCTGTTCAACGACATCCGGGACCTGTTCGCCTCCACCCAGGACGCTAAAAGCCGGGGCTACGGCCCGGGCCGCTTCTCCTTCAATGTGCGGGGCGGCCGGTGCGAGGCATGTCAGGGGGACGGCCTGCTGAAGATCGAGATGCACTTTCTGCCGGACATCTACGTCCCCTGCGAGGTGTGCAAGGGCAAGCGGTACAACCGTGAGACCCTGGAGGTGCGGTATAAGGGGAAAAATATCTATGAGGTTCTGGAGATGACAGTGGAGGAGGCCCTCCCCTTCTTCGAGAACCTGCCCCGGATCTACGGGCGGCTCAAGACCCTGATGGATGTGGGGCTGAGCTATATCAAGCTGGGGCAGTCCTCCACCGAGCTGTCCGGCGGCGAGGCCCAGCGGGTCAAGCTGGCCACCGAGCTGTCCAAGCGCTCCACCGGCCAGACCATCTATATCCTGGATGAGCCCACCACCGGCCTGCACAGCTATGACGTCCACCGGCTCATCGAGGTGCTCCAGCGTCTGGTGGAGGCGGGCAACACCGTGGTGGTCATCGAGCACAACCTGGATGTCATCAAGACCGCCGACCATGTCATCGACCTGGGCCCCGAGGGGGGCGACGGCGGCGGCACCATCGTCTGCACGGGCACGCCGGAGGAAGTGGCCGCCTGTGAGCGGAGCTACACCGGGCGGTATCTGAAAAAGATGCTGGAGCGGTGAGGGCGCGTCCTTCTGCCTGGGCCAGACCAACAGAACGGACAGGCCGCGGGTCCCTGCGTGAGAATCGGAAATAAATGCGCCCCCGCAGAGCCGGATGCCCCCAGCGGGCCGGACGGCCCCCTATATACCCATCATAATATATAACGCGCGGAGCGCTCCGGCGGCCTTTGCCGGAGCGCCGCAGAAAATCAGGAGGAGGATCCTATGGAACACATCCGAATCATCGCCCCGGGCGATCCTGGCTTCGACTGGCTCTATGACCTCTATATGCAGAGCTTTCCCGTCCACGAGCAGCGCCTTCGGGAGCGGCAGGAGGGGGTGCTGGGCCATCCGGAGTACCACTGCGACCTGCTCTGTCAGGGGGAGACACGGGTGGGGCTGTTGATGTGGTGGGCCGGGCCCGGCTTCCGCTATGTGGAGCATTTCGCCATCGCCCCGCAGCTGCGGGGCCAGAGCTGGGGCAGCCGGGCACTGCGTGAGTTCCTGGCGGAGGGAGACCCGGTGGTGCTGGAGATCGATCCTCCGGAGGACCCGGTATCCCGGCGCAGGAAGGGCTTTTACGAGGGGCTGGGCTTTGTCTCCAACCCATGGCCCCACATCCATCCCCCTTACCGCCTGGAGTTCTCCGGCCACGCCCTGGAGGTGATGACCTTCCCCGGCGGCTGGGACGAGGGACAGTACCGGCGCTTTGCCCGATATCTGGACGAGACGGTCATGGCAGACCGCCCTCAGAAGGTGGCGGGGGCGTAAGTGGTCCATCCTCCAGGTCCCGGGCCAGCGCCAGTCCTGTCCGTAGTCCCAGACGGAAGCTGCGGAGGGCGTAAAAGCGGTTGAGCTCTTCCAGCTGTTGCTGGAGAAAGGGGTCCAGCACGCTTCGGAGCAGGTCGGCCCGGCAGGCAGTCCCGAAATCTGGGGGCTGAGAGGAAAGGGTAGTTTTGATATAGTGCTCATAGAACCAAGATAGAAAGTCTTCCATATCAAATCAGCGTCCTTCAAACACATCATATTGCGATGTTATTATAATACATTATTTAATAATGTGTTAAGAGGAGATTAAAAATGACAGAAGTGATCCTTCCGGGGCTGGCGGGCCGGCTGAAGCCGCTGCGAAACGAAAAAAAGATGACCCAGAAAGAGATGGCCGCTCTGCTGGACTGCACAGAGGGACATTATCAAAAGATCGAGTATGGAAAGATCAATCTCTCTGCCCTCCAGCTGATGGAGCTGGCCGACTTTTTCGGCGTCACCACCGATTATTTGCTGGGCCGGGATTGACGGATGGACCGGTATCGTGTAAATTGGTTATCAGCTTGCCGCGGCGCGGCAAAATACGGATTTGACAGGAGACCAGAATGGATCTTTTTCAGTGGCTGACCGACACTACAGAGGGGAAATGCCTGTTCACCACCCTGGTGTCTATGATCCCCATCATCGAGCTGAGAGGGGGCATCCCCTTCGGCGTGGCCCTGGGCCTGCCCTACTGGCTGGCCTTTCCCGCCGCGGTAATCGGGAACGTGATCCCCGCCCCCTTCATTATCGTGTACATCCGCCGCATCTTCGCCTGGATGCGCAGACATCTGCCCCGCCTGAACAGCATGGTGGACAAGCTGGAGGAGAAGGCCCACCTGAAGGGACAGAAGGTGCGGCGCTACCAGTATCTGGGCCTTTGGATCTTTGTGGCAATTCCCCTGCCCGGCACCGGCGCATGGACCGGCTCTCTGGTGGCCGCCTTTCTGAACATGCGGCTGAAACAGGCACTGCCCGCTGTGGTGCTGGGGGTGATGACGGCGGGGTGCATCATGACTGCTCTGACCCACGTGGGCATCAATCTGTTCGCCTGAACCCCGGCGGCGCTTCCGGCATAGGATGGGCCGGAGGTGAGCCTGCATGGAATATGTGTGGGAGATCGTGCTGACCGTCCTGTGCCTGATGGGGCTGGGCCTGCTGGTCTGGTGCCTGCTGGGGCGGCTGGTGTGCCCGGTCCCCGGGCAGGAGGTCCTGGCCGTCCTGGAGGGGCAGGGGGACGGAGGGGGGCTGGAGCAGAGCGTCCGCGCCCTGATGTGGCTGAGGAGCCTGGGCCTGCTGCACTGCCCGGTGGTCATCGTGGACCTGGGGCTGGACCGGGAGGGCCTGGCGGTGGCCCAGCGGCTCGCCCTGCGCTGGCCGGTGGTGGACCTGTACCGCCCGGAGGATGGGGCGGAGGCGCATTGATACAAGAGAGGAGGTGCCCAAAATTGGAGGACGGCAGAGAGCTGGAACTGGTGGAGGGCACCGTGGCCTCTTTGATCTTTCAGAATGAGGAGAACGGCTACACCATCCTCCGGCTGGAGCGGGGGGGCGAGGAGTTCACCCTGGTGGGGGAGATGCCCGGCGTCTCCCCCGGGGAGTACCTGTCGGTGCAGGGGCGCTGGGTGCGCCACGCCACCTACGGCGCCCAGTTTAAGGCGGAGATCGTGGAGCGCCGCCTGCCCCAGAGCCTGAAGGAGGTCTTCCACTACCTGGCCTCCGGCGCAGTGAAGGGGGTGGGCAAATCCACTGCCCGCCGCTTGGTGGAGGAGTTCGGAGAGGACGCCCTCCGGGTGATGGAGGAGGAGCCGGAGAAGCTGGCCTCCATCAAGGGGATCACCCCCAAGCGGGCCCGGCAGATCAGCGAGTCCTTCCGCCAGCAGATGGGGATGCGGAGGCTGATGGAGTTTTTGGGGGAACACCAACTCCCGCTGACCCTGGGGACCGCCCTGTACCGGGCCTATGGGGATGTGGCACTGGAGGTGCTGCGCTCCAACCCCTATCTGATCGTGGGGGAGGAGTTCGGTGTAGAGTTTTCCCAGGCGGATCAGCTGGCCCTGTCTCTGGGGGTGGGGGGGGAGGACCCCCAGCGCCTGGAGGCGGGGCTGCTCTTTGAACTGGCCCACAACCTGAACAATGGACACAGCTTCCTGCCCCGGCGCAAGCTGATAGAGGCCACCGCCATCCTGCTGGACGTGTCCGGCGGCCTGCTGGAGCCCTGCCTGGAGGCCCTGGCCGGCCGGGGCGAGGTGGTCTGCGAGGCAGTTGCGGGGGAGGATGGGGTATATCTGCCCGCCCTTTACGATGCGGAGTGCTATGTGGCCTGGCGCGTCGGGGAGATGAGCCGGTCCGAGCTGCTCCCGCCGGACGACCTGGACAAGCTGATTGCCCGAATCCAGCGGGACCAGGGAATCCGTTACGCACCCCAGCAGCGGGAGGCAGTGGAGCTGGCAGCCTGCCGGCAGGTCATGCTCCTCACCGGGGGGCCGGGTACCGGTAAGACCACCTCCCTGCGGGGGGTGCTGGCCCTGTTCGAGACCCTGGGGCTGGAGACCGCCCTGGCGGCCCCCACTGGCCGGGCGGCCAAGCGGCTGGGGGAGCTGTGCGGTACGGAGGCATCCACCATCCACCGCCTGCTGGAGACCGGCTTTGACCCCCACAGCGGGCGTCTGGTCTTCAGCCACGGGGAGGACGACCCTCTGAAGGCGGACGCCGTCATCGTGGACGAGACCTCCATGGTGGATGTGCCTCTGATGGCGGCGCTGCTGGCCGCCCTGCGCAATGACTGCCGGCTGGTGCTGGTGGGAGACCCGGACCAGCTACCCTCCGTGGGGCCGGGGAATCTGTTCGGGGACCTGATCCGCAGCGGGACTGTGCCCACCGTGCGGCTCACCCAGATTTTCCGGCAGGCGGCCCAGAGCGCCATCGTCCGCAACGCACACCTGGTGAACGCGGGGGAGATGCCCGACCTGCGGAAGAACGATAACGACTTCTTTTTCCTCTCCCGCCGGGACCCTCAGAGCGCGGCGGAGACCATCGTGGACCTGTGCCGCCGGCGCCTGCCGGAACGGATGGGGATCCCGGCGGACCAGATCCAGGTGCTCTCCCCCACCAGGAGGCGGGGGACGGGCACCTCCGCCCTGAACCAGGCCCTCCAGGCGACGCTGAATCCGCCCTCGGAGGAGAAGGGGGAGCGGCGCTTCGGCGACACCCTCTTCCGGGAGGGGGACCGGGTGATGCAGGTGAAAAACAACTACGACATCCTCTGGAGGGAGGACGGGGGCGCGGCCTCCGGGATGGGGGTGTTCAACGGAGACATCGGCCGCATCCAGTCCATCGACCCGCGGGGGGAGTGCATCACCGTGGACTTTGAGGGGCGGATCGTAGAGTATTCCCCGGACATGCTGGGAGAGCTGGAGCCTGCCTATGCCGTCACGGTCCACAAGGCCCAGGGCAGCGAATACCGGGCGGTGATCCTGGCTGCCCTGGATGGGGCCCCCATGCTGCTCACCCGGGGCGTGTTGTACACGGCCATCACCCGAGCCCGCAGCCTGTTCATTGTGGTGGGGGAGGAGAGCGTGGTGGCCCGCATGGTGGCTAACAACCGCCAGACCCGCCGGTACAGCGGCCTGCGGGCCCGCCTGGCGGGGGAGACAGCGTCGCTCCCCCTGTGACTGAAAAGCGCCAGCCTGCCAAGTACGGCAGGCTGGCGCTTTTCCCCGAGAGAATGGATGACTCATTTCCGGCGGAGGAACAGGATGCGGGCGGCCTCCGCCAGGAGGACCAGGCTACCGGCGGCCAGGCATACCCTGGCCGCCGCGGCACGGCCCTCCTGAGCCAGGGGCACGGCCTTGGCGATGAGTCCGGCGCCGGTGAGCAGGGAGAGGGCCCCGCCCATGAGCCGCACCGGGCGGTGCTCCCAGGCCCGGTTCATGGAGCGGTCAAATCTGCCGGCAGCCCCTTCCACCAGCTGTTCCAGTCTTTCTTCCGTCATAGGGATACCTCCTTATACATTCGTTCTGATTGTATGTATATTTGCAAAATCAAATGCCCCAGGGGGCATCTGATGGAAGCTAGGTCCGTTCCTCCCCGTACAGCACAGCGCCCATGGCGGAGAAAGCAGCGGAGACCTGGTCGTTGATCAGGGGGAGGCCGATGCTCTCCAGCATGGTGCTCACACAGGCAACCTTGCGCTGAAAATCGGGGCCCGTGGACGAAAAGACCAGAGGGCTGAGCAGGAGGTTGGTAAAGACGGCCACAACCTCTGCCGCGATTTGAGGCGAGTCCACAGTGATGGAGCCGTCCGACACCCCTTCCTCCAGAAAGGTGCGAGTCATAGGGACGACGGAGGTTCGGCAGCTGAGCAGGTAGGCACAGACCAGCTTGGGGCTTTGGTAAAAGGTCCGGGAGAGCATGCGGTACATCTGGAGCTGCTCCCGGTTGGAGACGGAGGCAATGATGAGCCGCTGTAATTTCTCCAACCCGTTCCGGGAGGTGTCCTCCTGGATCTCAAGGCAGGGGACCGTCTCGTGGAACATATAGGTGGTGACGGCATCCAGCATCTCCTCCTTACCGTGGAAGTGGTGGTAGATGGCTCCCCTGGTCAGGCCGCAGGCTTCTGCGATGTCCTGCAAGGTGACATGCTCATAGCCGTGCTCCAGAAACAGCCGCTTAGCGGTGTCCAAAATGGCCTTTTCCGTCACTTCCGGGTACTTATTCCGCGGCATGGTTTGTGCCTCCTGATAGATACGTAATGTATGTATCTGTAGAATAGCACAGAACGATCCTGCTGTCAACCCCCTGGCGCGAAGCTGAAAAAACTCCCGGCCATTCCATGGCCGGGAGGATCCGGTGTTTCAGGGAGGGTCACAGGGGAGCGACCACGGAATACATCAGGATAAAGTGAGACACGCTGCCCAGGACGATAAAGACGTGGAAGATCTCGTGGCAGCCAAAGCGGGGGTTGTTCCGGCCGGGCCACTTGACCGCGTAGAGCACCCCGCCCACGGTGTAGAGCACTCCGCCGGCGATCAGCCAGAACATGCCCGCGGCGGGCAGGACGCGGGAGAGAGGGGCGATGGCGAACAGAGCCATCCAGCCCATGGCCAGGTAAATGACGCTGGTGAGCCAGCGGGGGATGTCCAGCTTGGCGATGGTGAGGATGATCCCCGCCGCCGCACACAGCCAGATGGCCAGCAGCAGGGGGCCGCCCACGCCGCCCCAGAGGACGGTCATGCAGATAGGGGTGTAGCTGCCGGCGATCAGCAGGTAGATGGAGCAGTGGTCATATTTCCGCAGGGCCAGCCGGCCCCGGACTGTGGTGTTGACGCAGTGGTACAGAGTAGAGGCGGTGTAGAGGCCGATCATGGACAGCCCATAGACCAGGAAGGCGGAAAATTTGATCCAGTCCTCCAGCCCGGCGGCCCGGACCAGAAGAAATACCGTGCCCACCAGGGCCAGCACCGCGCCTGCCCCGTGGGTGATAGCGGACCAAGGCCGCAGGCCGTCATAGGGGTCCCGGCGGGGTCTGGGAGCCTGCTGATGGCGGGCGGTGAGCGGGGCGGAGCGGGTGATATCCGGTACCACAGAGGGATTATAAGCAGGTTCGTGCATAGAGAGCTCCTTTCCAGGAAGGCACATCTGTTCTTGCGTATCATTAGTATAACACCAAACGGGCAAAATATCAATATAAAAATTACTAAATATAGTATTAAAAATTATATCTGAAATGCGGAAAATTACAGGAGCCCGCCGGCGCCGAATCGCTGGACAAGGTCAGGATATGCGGAAAGGGCGAAACTATGAGAAGAAGTGGAAGAAAAAACCTTGGGTCTTTTCAAGAATCTGAGAGCTCCGGGTTATGAGCCCGGAGCCTTTTTCAACGTGGATTGAGCAGCCAAACACCCCAATTGAGATAGGCCGCAAAGGTCACCCAGAGGAGATACGGGACTTGCAGCCACCCGGCGGTGCAGTCCACCTGAAGGAAGGACAGCAGCATCCACAGGATCAGGGCCCAAAGCACTGCCAGCCAGACAAGGGCAAAGCCGAAATTCTGGAACTGAAAGAAAATGATGCTCCAAAAGAAGTTGAAAGCGAGCTGGACTAGGAAGAGCAGCAGGCTGCGGGACCGGAGACCGGAGGGGGGCGCCAGATAGACCCGGGCCGCGCCAATGCCCATCAGGGCGAACAGGATCACCCATACGATGGGAAACACGATGCTTGGCGGGGAAAGAGGAGGCTTGGTGATGACCTGGGAATAGAGCTGTGTACCGTCCCTGGTCAGCCAGCCGGCCAGGCCGCCCACCGCCTCGGTGAAGAGGACCCAAGTCCCATAGGTCCCCCATAGATGCTTCTTCATTTTCATCACCCATGGACAGCATATGTGAAATCGGAAATTTTATGTGTTCGGACCGGGGCGGCTGATAGGGAGGGCTCCGGCGGCCCGCTCCCAGCCTGTGGAAAACGGAGGTCCAGAAAAAAGGGGTTGACAAGTGGGAAAGGGGCGGCTATAATAAGCCCAACAAATCAATCAGCAGAAACCTGCGAGGAAGATGAGTAGCCAGTGGGCAAACCTTCAGAGAGTCCTGGGGGGTGGGATCAGGGCGGGGCGCAACTGTGTGAATGGACTTCCGAGGGCGGCTTGAACGGCTTTGGCTCAGTAGATGCCGACGGGGACCCACCCGTTATCCATCGGGCACGCGTGATGGCGCGTGAAGCGAGCGGACGTTTACGTCAATTTGGGTGGTATCGCAGGAGTGCAGCTCTTGTCCCATGTGGGATGAGGAGCTGTTTTTTTATTGGCTGCGCTCCCAAGTCAAGGCCGCCGGCACCGGCCCCTCCATCGCCCACCCGAACAAATTTTGTTTTTTGGAGGAAAACACGATGAAAAAGCATGACATGATGAAGAAGTTTACCGCTGCCGCCCTGTCCCTGACCATGATGGCCGGCCTGGCCGCCTGTTCCGGCGGCAGCAGCTCCGCCTCCTCCGGCGCCGCCCCTGCCCCGGCCGTTTCCGGCTCCGAGACCGGCGGCACCGCCATCAAGGTGGCGGTAGTGAAGCAGATGGACCATGCCTCCCTGGATGAGATCGCCAACGCCATCACCGCCCGGCTGGACGAGATCGCCGCCGAGCAGGGCATCACCATCGACTACGGCCAGGTGTACAGCGGCCAGGGGGACGAGACCATCCTGAACCAGATCGGCGCCCAGGTAGTGGCCGATGGTGTGGACGTCATCATTCCGGTGGCCACCACCGCCGCCCAGCTGATGACCGTGGCCGCCGAGGGCACCGGCATCCCAGTGGTGTACGCCGCCGTCAGTGACCCGGAGCAGGCCGATCTGCTGGACCTGGACTATGTCACCGGTATGAGTGACGCCCTGAACACCCAGTTCATCCTGGACATGATGCTGGCCCAGGACCCGGAGGTGCAGACTGTGGGCCTGCTCTACTCCCTGTCTGAGCCCAACTCCACCAAGCCCATTGCAGAGGCGAAGGAGTATCTGGACGGCAAGGGCATCGCTTATAAAGAGTACACCGCAAACAGCGTAGATGAGGTCATCGCCGCGGCCGGGACGCTGATCGCCGACGGCGTGGACGCAGTCTTCACCCCCACCGATAACAAGATCATGGAGGCCGAGCTGGCCATTGCCCCCGAACTGGCGGAGGCGGGCATCCCCCACTACACAGGCGCTGACTCCTTTGTCCGCAACGGCGCTTTCACCACCTGCGGCGTGAACTATACCGACCTGGGCACTCAGACCGCCGACCTGGCCTATCAGGTGGCGTCGGAGGGCATGGACGGCATGGAGGACTACTATCTGGTGGAGGGCGGCATCATCACCGTCAACACCGAGACCGCCCAGACTCTGGGCGCGGACTACTCCATGTTCAGCGACATGGGCCAGGTGGTGGAAGTGGCCACCACCGAGGACTAAGCACGCCCTGACCGCACAATACCGCCAGTCCCTCCGGCAGGACGCCGGAGGGGCTTTGGCCTGAAAGGACGGAACCCGCTATGCTCTATATTCTCCAGACAGCCCTGGAACTGGGCCTGTTGTACGCACCGGTAGCCCTGGCTCTGTTCCTCAGCTACCGCATCCTGGACATTGCCGATCTCACCACCGATGGGGCTTTCACCCTGGGGGCGGCCGTGTCGGTGACAGTGTGCATCGCAGGCCACCCCGTCTTGGCGGTCCCTGCCGCCATGGCTGCCGGGGCGGCGGCAGGCTTTGTGACCGCCTTCCTCCAGACCAAGATGGGGGTGCCCTCCATCCTGGCGGGCATCATCACCAACACGGGGCTCTACACCATCAACCTGATGGCCATGGGGTGGACCTCCACCGCCAGCCTGCTCCGCCAGGACACTATTTTCCGCATGTTCCAGGCTACCGGTATCGGCGGAGCCTGGAGCGAGATCCTGCTGGGCGGGGTGCTGACGGTGGGGGCGGCCCTGCTGCTGGTGGCTTTCCTGGGGACCCGGCTGGGCCTGTCCATCCGAGCCACGGGGGACAATCGGGACATGGTCAGGGCCTCCTCCATCAACCCAAACTTCACCATCACCGTGGGGCTGTGCATCGCCAACTCCCTCACTGCCTTTTCCGGCGCTCTGGTAGGCCAGTCCCAGCGCAGCGCCAACGTAAACATCGGCACCGGAATGGTGGTCATCGGGCTGGCCTGCCTCATCATCGGTGAGACGGTGCTGGGCCGTGGCTCCATGCTGCGGGGGGCGCTTTCCGTCTTTGTGGGCAGCATCCTCTACCGGATCATCTATGCGGCGGCCCTCAGCTCCAGGATCATCGAGGCTATGAAGCTGCTGACCGCCATCCTGGTGGCGCTGGCCATCGCGGCGCCCACCCTCAAGCAGTGGGCTGCCTTCCAGAAGCGGAAGGCGGAAATGAGAAAGGGGGGACGCTGAGATGCTGGAACTTGCGTGTATCTCCAAGACCTTCAACCCCGGAACGGTGAACGAGAAGAAGGCGCTGAGCGGAGTTGCCCTCCGTCTGGAGAAGGGGGACTTCGTCACCATCGTGGGCTCCAACGGCGCGGGTAAATCCACCCTCTTCAACGCCATCGCGGGGGCCTTCTATGTGGATGAGGGCGCCATCCGCCTGGCGGGGGAGGACATCACCTTCAAGCCGGAGTACAAGCGCAGCCGGGAAATAGGGCGGCTGTTTCAGGACCCCATGCGGGGGACGGCGCCTCATATGACCATCGAGGAGAACCTGGCCTTGGCCTATCTGCGCACTGCCAAGAATCAGAACGCTTTTTTCAGCCGGACCAGCAAAGCGGAGAAGCAGTTCTTCCGGGACCGGCTGGCCCTGCTGGATATGGGGCTGGAGGACCGGATGAAGCAGCCCGTGGGGCTGCTGTCCGGCGGACAGCGTCAGGCGCTTACCCTGCTGATGGCCACGCTGGTCCCGCCCAAGCTGCTGCTGCTGGACGAGCACACGGCGGCCCTGGACCCCTCTACAGCAGAGAAGGTGCTGGGCCTGACCCGGGAGATCGTGGCGGAGCATCATATCACCACCATGATGGTGACGCACAACATGAAAAATGCTCTGGAGCTGGGCAACCGCACCCTGATGATGGACAGTGGAAGGGTCGTGCTGGACATTGGGGGGGAGGAGCGGAAGGGCCTGACGGTGGAGGACTTGCTGAAGCGGTTCAAGGCTGGGGCCGGCAGGGAGCTGGACAACGAATGGAAAAGCCGTTGAGCTGGATGATGTAGGGCTGATACACGGAGAACACGTTGAT
>NZ_JANGBZ010000159.1:0-247 GCF_024462915.1 Clostridium sp. DFI.5.61 | reverse complement strand
TTACATTTTCGCCATAACGGCAGCGAATGGTCCTTTCCAGCGTCAGATTTTCACCGAACAATCGTGTTTCCCGTACTTTGCCATTGATGACAAATTCAATGCTGTCGTCGGTCCGTTCTGTGCGATACCCCACCTCTTCTGCTGGAGTCGCAGCCAAACGCCCGTGTAACCCCAGCGTTTCTCCTTCATCCTCACAGGGTGTGCCAATGTAGCTAAGTCCGCAGGTAGTCAGTAACCCCGCGTAAAA
>NZ_JANGBZ010000158.1:0-248 GCF_024462915.1 Clostridium sp. DFI.5.61 | reverse complement strand
ACCAGCATCTCAAGAGGTAACTATTTCCACTGCTGCCAATGCGGTTGTTTATTACCCGATGAGTGCTCGCCTGGTCGTTGAAAAAAATAAAACCGTAAGTAATGTCACTGCAGGTAAATTTTCTGCACCTGCCACATTTACAGTAACCTATAACTAACAGACTGACAGATTCAGGAACTATATATGCATCCCACTCAACGTAAGCTGATGAAGAGAATAATTCTGTTTCTGTCATTACTGTTTCCCAT
>NZ_JANGBZ010000157.1:0-248 GCF_024462915.1 Clostridium sp. DFI.5.61 | reverse complement strand
CTGCTAATATGTTGTTGATCTATACTTTAATGTTTACATCATTAATCTGATAGTAAGTTAATAAAGAAAGTTAAAATTAGAAAAAGTTTATTTTGTGTGACAACTGATTTACCCTCCCTCTCAATTGTTCGGTCTAATTCCAACAAGCTCAAATGCTTAATATGCTCAGGATGATAATGTAGATTCTATTATAATGGTAGATTCCTTTTTTTTTAGAAGTATGGAATGAGAGGGTGTATATATAGACC
>NZ_JANGBZ010000156.1:0-249 GCF_024462915.1 Clostridium sp. DFI.5.61 | reverse complement strand
CACGCGGAATTGCTTCTTTGATGGTGATCTTGATGATATCGCCTACGCCTGCGTAGCGACGGTGCGAGCCACCCAGAACCTTGATACACATTACGCGACGTGCACCGGAGTTGTCGGCGACGTTCAGCATAGTCTGTTCTTGGATCATTTTAGTGCTCCGCTAATGTCAACTACTACTGAGACCCGAAAATCAGGTCGTTAAAAATCCCCATATCCTTGAAGCGGTGTTATAATGCAGCGCCCTCGATA
>NZ_JANGBZ010000155.1:0-250 GCF_024462915.1 Clostridium sp. DFI.5.61 | reverse complement strand
CAATGCCGCCAAAGTCAAACCCATTTCTATGGCGCGGGGCAAGTCCAAGAGTCCTGTGAGACCCCAGTTCCTTGAGGCGGCCAGGCCTGAAAAGGCCAGAACCAGGGGCAGGCAGGTCAGGCGCATGAGAATTAGGCTCACCGAGGCGAGCCCCAGGTTGAGCAGGACACGGCGCAGCCTGGGCTGGGTGGATCGCCGCAGCGGGTAAAGCGGTTCCAAGCCCAAGACGGCCAGAAATAGACCGGCCAGC
>NZ_JANGBZ010000154.1:0-250 GCF_024462915.1 Clostridium sp. DFI.5.61 | reverse complement strand
CCGCTTTTCATTATCGGCTCGATCTGGTGCAATTTCAGCGTCCTGCCTGGGATGGCTATCTACGCGTAAATGCGTTGCTGGCAGATAAATTACTGCCGCTGTTGCAAGACGATGACATTATCTGGATCCACGATTATCACCTGTTGCCCTTTGCGCATGAATTACGCAAACGGGGAGTGAATAATCGCATTGGTTTCTTTCTGCATATTCCTTTCCCGACGCCGGAAATCTTCAACGCGCTGCCGACATA
>NZ_JANGBZ010000153.1:0-251 GCF_024462915.1 Clostridium sp. DFI.5.61 | reverse complement strand
CTGGCAGCAGAAATGAAGCTGATTGACTGCATGGCGAAGGTCAGGGCGTGGACGCCGGAGATGCGTGCCGGAAGTGGCGTGGTGGTGTCCTGGCGTTACGGTAATGTGTGTATCCAGCGTGGTGTGCAGTTGCGCAGTGAGGATGATGGGGCTGACGACGCTGACCGCACGGAACAGGGGCTGGAGAGCGCGTCAGTGGAGGAAATTAGTCTGCCGTTGCTGACTAAATTGACCTCAGAGCGCACGCTGGC
>NZ_JANGBZ010000152.1:0-251 GCF_024462915.1 Clostridium sp. DFI.5.61 | reverse complement strand
ACCGACTCCACCGTGCTGCGTAACCTCGGCGTGGGTATCGGTTATGCGCTGATTGCGTATCAATCCACCCTGAAAGGCGTGAGCAAACTGGAAGTGAACCATGACCATCTGCTGGAGGAGCTGGATCACAACTGGGAAGTGCTGGCTGAGCCAATCCAGACAGTTATGCGTCGCTATGGCATCGAAAAACCGTACGAGAAGCTGAAAGAGCTGACTCGCGGTAAGCGCGTTGACGCCGAAGGCATGAAGCA
>NZ_JANGBZ010000151.1:0-252 GCF_024462915.1 Clostridium sp. DFI.5.61 | reverse complement strand
CCAATTCTTCAACCGAGCATTTACCCTGCTTTTGCAGATACTCCAGAATGGCGGCCTGACGCTGACGAGCTTTCATGGGCGTGATTACCTGATTTAGGTTTCAAAATGATAACTTCGCAAGCTAGTAACATTCACAACGAAATTATCCACGTTTCAGTTTAAGCGCCAATGATAGAGCATTCTGTGATAGTGGATCATGGGGAAAGATCACATCGGGCTGTAAATCACCCGCATGCATGGCGGTAATTGCGG
>NZ_JANGBZ010000150.1:0-253 GCF_024462915.1 Clostridium sp. DFI.5.61 | reverse complement strand
CCCAACCGCCGGGCTTCACTACTCGCACTAATTCTTCTGCTTTACACGGCGCGTAAATACGTATTATGGCGTCCATACTGGTATCGGAAAACGGCAAACGGTGGCTGGAAGCGACACAAAAAGTGACCTGCGGATAGCGTTTCGCCGCCGCTTTTATCGCTACCTTCGAGACATCCAGGCCAAACGTGGTGATTTCGGGCAACGCATCAGCAAATGCGTGTGTGTAATACCCTTCACCACAGCCAATATCCAG
>NZ_JANGBZ010000015.1:0-61710 GCF_024462915.1 Clostridium sp. DFI.5.61 | reverse complement strand
CCCAGCGCCGCCGCGGCCTGCCCGGGGCGCCGTTTCATTTGTGGAGAAAGCCATACTGGGGGGAGCTCCGCCGCTTTTTCGCGCGTTTTTATGCCTGCTCCGGGTGTTTCTCCAGCCAGGAGACAGCATAGGTGCAGGTGGCGGCGGGGGTGCCGCCGTTTTTGCGGATCTGCTCCAGGGCGGCCCGGACCAGCTTATCCGCCATCCCCTGCCCCCGGAGGGAGGGGGCCACAAAGGTGTGGTCGATGGTATAGATCCCGGGCTGAGTGCAGGGGAATGTGATCTCAGCCACCAGACGGCCCCCGCCGTCCAGCCCGTAGACCCGGGTAGGCTCAAATTGCAGCTCCATGTTTATCACCTCGTGCCCAGTGTAGCACACAGGTGGAGAAAAAGCCAGAAAAATCCTGCTCTGAGGAGAAGAGCTCCCAGAGCGGGGGAATCAGCTCTTGGGCTTGGACTTGAAGAGCAGCGCCACCAGGAAGCCGAAGAAGATGGCGGCGGTGATGCCGCCCGCCGCTGCGGTGACACCCCCGGTGAGGGCCCCCAGGAAGCCCTGCTCCTCCACTGCCTTGCGCACCCCCTTGGCCAGCAGATAGCCGAAACCGGTGAGGGGGACGGTGGCTCCGCTCCCGGCCCAGTCCACCAGCTTCTGGTAGACGCCCGCGCCGCCCAGGACCACGCCGGTGACCACATAGAGGACTAGGATCTTGGCCGGGGTGAGAGGCGTCTTGTCGATGAGAAGCTGTCCGATCAGGCACAGGATGCCGCCGCAGAGAAACGCGTTGAAATATTCCATATCAGTGACCTCTTTTCTTGGACATGACGGGGATCATTTGACAGCGGAGATGGCGATGGCGTGGCAGATACCGGGCACCGACTCTCCCTGAAAGGCGGAGGTGGGGGAGTGGAGGGCGCCGGTGGGGCAGAAAAGGATATTTTTCCAGCGGCCCTCCCGCATCCCGTTGAGCAGATAGCCGGTGAGCACCGAGGCGGAGCAGCCGCAGCCCGAGCCGCCGCAGTGGACGTCCTGATTTTCCAGATCGAAGATCATCAGACCGCAGTCGTTGTGGTTGGTGGACAGGTCCACCCCGTCCTGCCGGAACAGCTCCAGCAGCAGCTCACGCCCAAGCTTGCCCAGGTCGCCGGTGACGATCAGGTCGTAGTAGTCCGGCCCCCGGCCGGTATCCTGAAA
Source organism: Clostridium sp. DFI.5.61 (assembly GCF_024462915.1). Classification (NCBI taxonomy): domain Bacteria; kingdom Bacillati; phylum Bacillota; class Clostridia; order Eubacteriales; family Clostridiaceae; genus Clostridium; species Clostridium sp. DFI.5.61. The sequence continues at coordinate 60,518 of NZ_JANGBZ010000015.1, read as the reverse complement.
GTGGGCGGTGAGGGTGGCATAGGCCGCCGGGGCCATGGCGGCCCCCATGTTGTTGGTGTCAGTGATCCCCTTGTCGGTGATCTTGCCCAGGGTGCAGTGGGTGACGTAGGGACCGGGCCCCTCCCGGGCCAGGATGGCGGCCCCGGCGCCGGTCACCGTCCACTGGGCGGTGGGGGTGCGCTGGCCTCCGTACTCCAGGGGGGGGCGGTACTGCCGCTCCGCCGTACAGAAGTGGGAGGAGACCACCACCGCCGCCCACTCCCCGAAGCCGCCGTCCAAGGTCATGGAGGCCAGGGCCAGACCCTCCCCCATGGTGGAGCAGGCCCCGTAGAGCCCAAAAAAGGGGATGTCCTGCCCCCGGGCGGCGAAGGAGGAGCCGATGCACTGGTTGAGCAGGTCGCCGGCAAAGAGCCAGTCCATGGCGGAGGCAGCCTGGCCGGCCTTGTCCAGCGCCAGGGCGAGGGCCTGCTTCTGCATGGCGCTCTCCGACTTCTCCCAGGTGGCCTCCCCAAAGGTGTCATCAGAGCCGATGAGGTCGAAGGAGCTGGCCAGAGGGCCCTCCCCTTCCTTCTTGCCCACTACATTGGCGTGTCCGGCCAGGGTGGGCGGGTTGGCAAGGGCCACCGTTTGACGGCCCAGTTTTTTTGTTGTCATGGCGTCAAGGACCTCCGTGCTGTTGAAAATCAGAGGTAGCTTGCCCCGAGAATGAAAAAATATGAAAAAAGGCGCATGTCCCGTCCGACAAAATACGGCGGACGGGACATGCGCAGCAGCTGGTGGAAAAACTTTTTTAGAGGGTGACCTCTCCGGCCAGGTTGGAGTCGAAGATATCGCGGACCTGCGCCGGGTCCTCGGTCTGGCCCAGGGCCCACATGAGCTTGGTCACCGCGGCTTCCGTGGTCATGTCGCGGCCGGGGATTACCCCGCACTCCAGCAGGCGCTGGCCTACCTCGTAGATGGACAGGTCGCTGGACTCATAGAGGCACTGGCTGCACGCCACCACCGACACCCCGTGGGCAGTGAGCTCGCCCAGCCGGTCCAGCAGGTTCCGGCGGAGAAAGTGCATCCCGCCGGCGCCGAAGGTCTCCAGGACGATGCCCCGGTAGTGCATGTCCATCAGCATGGAGAAGACCGCCGGGTTGGTGCCGGGGATCAGCTTGAGCAGAAAGACGTCGGGGCACAGCCGATCCAGCAGCCGGGTGGGGCGGCTGGGGTCGCCGGGGCGGATGGCGCTCTCGTTGCGGTGGATGCCGTTGGCGAAAACTTCCCCCAGATAGGGGGCGTTGACGCTCTCGAAAGCCTCAAAGCCCATGGTGCGCACCTTCACTGCCCGGCAGCCCCGGATCAGCTTGTGGTCAAAGGCAATGGAGACGCCGGGGATGCGGCAGTCCACGGCGGAAAAGGCGGTATAGAGGTTGTTGCGGGCGTCGGTGAGCAGGTTGTCGATGGGCATCTGGGAGCCGGTGAGGACTACGGGTTTGGTGAGATTCTGGAGCATGTAGCTCAGCACCGAGGCGGTGTAAGCCATGGTATCAGTGCCGTGGGTGATGACGATGCCGTCATAGGCGTCCAGATTTTCCATCACCGCCCGGGCGATGGTCTGCCACTCCTCAGCCTGGATGTTGGAGCTGTCCAGGTTGAGGATGTCCCGGGCGTCGATGTGGTAGTGGGCGCGCAGGTCCGACATATATTCCAGCAGGCCCCGGGCAGAGATCTGGGGCTCCAGTCCCTGGTCGCCCCGGCGGGAGGCGATGGTGCCCCCGGTGGTGAGAAGCAGGACTCGGGTCATGGAAAACCTCCTTGCAGAAGAGATGGAAGGGTCAGGGGAGGGGGCGTAAGAACCGGACGAGGACCTCCGCCAGCGCTTCGGGGGCGTCTGTGTTCACCTCGTGCCCCGCACCGGGGATGAGGGCCAGCTCCCCCTGGGGCACCAGCCGGCAGAGCTGCCGGGCGGCTTTCTGGTTGGCATGGTCCCCCGTGCCGCAGACCGCCAGGACAGGACAGCGGAGCCGGGCCAGGCAGCCTCGGAAGTCCAGGGCCATCATGGAGCGGGACAGGCGCATCGTATCCGCCTTGCTCAGCCCGCTGGCGGAAAACATGGACCCGGGCATCAGGCGGAACATGGCGTTTTGGAGCCGGAGCAGGCCCTTGGGCATGACGAACTGGGTGCCGATCAGGACCAGGGCCCCAACCCGGTCCGAATGCTCGATCCCGTATTGCAGAGCCAGGACCCCGCCCAGGGACAGACCGCACAGGGTGAGGGGGGCGGGAAGGGCGCCGCAGTACCGTGAGAAGGCCTGATAGAGATTTTCATAACAGACCTCCTTTCCCCGAATCAGACCGAAGAGATCGGGACAGAGGCCGCCTGACTCCTGCCCCAGCACGCGGAGCACCGACTCCCAGCTGGCCGGGGTTTGGCCCAAGCCATGGAGATAGACAACAGACATGGGATCGCCTCCTGGCCCTCCCGGACCGGTAGAGGAGCGGCCGGAAGAGAGTAAGATCGGACCGGACAGGGCCCGTTTTTTCCATCATACGATATTTTTCACCCGCCATCAAGGGAGAATTCCGATTTTGTTCGGGGCTGGGGCACGGAAGAGAGCTGACTCGATCCGAGGCGCCCTTCTGGCCACAGCGATATTAAGCGGGGGACCTGAAAGCCTTTTTACTTTATCTGAAACGATAAAAGATAATTATTTTATGTTTATCATTAAAAAATAATTGACAAAAATATGTTAAGTGATATACTGTGTGTTAAGAAATGAAAGGAGCCTTTATTTATGAAAGAAAAAGCGTTGAAAAGATATGCTCATTTTATCTCCATACTTCTTAACATCGTCTGCATTGTTTTCGGCGTATTAAGTGTATCGTTATTTGCAGGGATCGTGGTTATCGTTTGTGCCCGGCTTTTTTTGCCGGAAATGTTCCACCAGGCGTGGGAAACTGCTGTTAAAGCAGGGCAAACTCTTAGCTTTGGACAATGCGCATTCTTTTTCATTTGCTGTCTTGGAATGCTCATCTGTATCTTTTTAGCCCTGTATAACGCCAAAAGATTGTTTGGATGTATCGGCAAAGGAAATTCTCCTTTTACAGCTGAAACAGCCAGTCAGATACGGAAAATAGCATTGTATGTCCTGGTGTTTGCTGTTTTTTCTGCATTCTCTGTCTTTAAAATGGCATTTTCACAATTCTTCATGAGTGGTTTGTTTGCCCTCGTTCTGTTTTGTATCTCCCTTATTTTTGACTATGGATGTGAGTTGCAGCAAGAGGTGGATGAAACGCTGTAAAGGAGATATGATATGGCAATAATTTTAAGGCTTGATAGAATGATGGCAGATAGAAAAATAAGCCTAAACGAACTATCTGAAAAGGTCGGCATCGCAAATGTCAACTTATCTAAAATCAAAACAGGTAAAGTAAGTGCTATCCGCTTTTCTACACTGAATTCCATTTGCAAAGCACTGGATTGTCAGCCAGGGGATATATTAGAATATCAGAAAGACATGGAAGAATAAAATTTCTGTTTTTTTATGATATTTTTCTGCTTTGTCCAGTGTGTAGTGAAATTGACGGAGTTGAAAAAGAGGAAAAAATTGATATAATAAAAAATCAGAGATCCTGCGTCCGGCGAAAACGGCCCATCGGGGGCGGAGGCTGGACTGCCACAGAAAGGAAATTCGTTATGTCGGTTGAAGAGCCAAAGCGTACCCTGGCTTATATCTGCCCCGCCTGCCGTCAGTCGGTCATTGTGGAGCGGGACCTGTTTTCCCTGGCTGCCGCCACGGCCCATATCAAATGCCCCTGCGGCAGATCGGAGCTGCGGGTGGAATTTGTGGACGACCATGTGGACCTGGAGGTGCCCTGCCTGTTCTGCGACCGGGAACACCGGGTGAGCTGCTCCACCCACGCCTTCCTGCACCAGAAGGCCCTGGCCTTCTCCTGCGCGGCCTCCGGCCTGGACTGCTGCTACGTGGGGGAGGAGGGCCCTGTCTTTGCCGCTACGGCCCGGCTGGAGCGGGCGGCCGATAAGCTGAAGGAGGAGCAGGCGGCCGAGGAGAAAGCCGCGTTCCTGGACGAGATCGTCATGCACGAGGTGCTCTCCGAGGTGAAGGACATCGCGGCCCGGGGAGGTGTCTCCTGCGCCTGCGGCTCCAGGGAATGGAAGCTGAAGGTGAATTACAGCTCCATCGACCTCATCTGCGCCCAGTGCGGCGCGCAGATGCGCATCCCGGCCGCTACGGCGGACGACATCGACGACATCTGCTGTAAAAACACCATATTGATCCGGGGAAAGAAGTGAAACGGCATGGGACAGTTTTTTGAATATGAGATGACGGTGGACAGCCGGGATGTGGACGGCTGGGGCCGGTGCCGGCCCTCCGCCGTGCTGGGCTATCTCCAGGAGGCGGCCACCCTGGCCGCGGAGGACGGGGGCTTCGGGCGGGAGAAGACCCTGGAGTACCACGCTTTCTGGATGCTGGCCCGGATCTGGTTCCGTCTGGACCGCCCCCTGCGGTGGGAGGAGAAGGTGACGGTGCGCACCTGGCACCGGGGCAGTAAGACGGCGCTGATGTACCGCGATTTTGACCTGCTGGCGGGCGGCGTCCCAGTGGGCGAGGCGGTGTCCGCCTGGGTGCTGGCTGGTGTGGAGGACCGGAAGCTGCTCCGCCTGTCCCAGATGCGGGAGCTGGAGGGGACCGAGGGCGGCGGGCTGTGCAAGCAGCTGACCCTCTCCAAGCTGCGCATGCCTGGAGAGATGGAGGAGCGGGACCGGCGGAGGATGGGGTACAGCGATACCGACATCAACGGCCATGTGAACAACACCCGCTACGCCGACTTCGTATGCGATGCCCTGCGGCTGGAGGGCCTGCCCCGTAGCCGCTTTCTGAGCGAGCTCCAGATCGGATACACCGCAGAGAGCCGGGCAGGTGATGTGCTGACTCTGGAGGTGGGAGAACAGGGGGGGCAGCACTTTGTGAAGGGTGTAGACGAGGCGGGCAAAACTCACTTTGAAGCGGCCGCGAAATTTGGAGAAGAGATTCATTGACAAGCCCGCGAGGCGGGGGGTACAATAGAAAAAATATGATCCTCAAATCCCAACATCATTCCTTGCTATTGGAGAGAAAAGGAGCTGTGAACTATGGTCAACCAGGACGCTTCCCAGAAGTTTGTCAAGCAGGGGCTTACCTTTGACGACGTGCTGCTGATCCCCGCCGCCAGCGATGTGCTGCCCGCTGATGTGGATCTGCACACCAATCTGACAAAGAAAATCCGGCTGAATATCCCGCTTATCAGTTCCGCTATGGATACCGTCACCGAGTATCGCATGGCCATCGCCATCGCCCGGGAGGGCGGCATCGGCGTCATCCACAAGAACATGTCTATCAGCCAGCAGGCGGAGCAGGTGGATATGGTCAAGCGCAGCGAGAACGGCGTCATCACCAACCCCTTCTGGCTGGCTCCGGGCCACACCCTGGCGGAGGCCGACGAGCTGATGGCCAAGTACCGCATCTCCGGCGTGCCCATCTGTGACAACGGAAAGCTGATCGGCATCATCACCAACCGGGACATGAAGTTCGAGACCGACATGAACCAGCTCATCGACAACGTGATGACCAAGGAGAACCTGGTCACCGCCCCCGAGGGCATCACCTTGGAGGAGGCTAAGGAGATCCTGCGCCGCCACAAAATCGAGAAGCTGCCCCTGGTGGACAAGGATTTCCGCCTCAAGGGCCTGATCACCATCAAGGACATCGAGAAGGCGGAGGTGTACCCCAACTCCGCCCGTGACGAGAAGGGCCGCCTGCTGGTGGGTGCCGCCATCGGCGCCACCGCCGACGTGCTGGACCGGGTATCCGCTCTGGTGGAGGCCGGCGTGGATGTGCTGAACCTGGACTCTGCCCACGGGCACACCCAGAACGTGCTGGAGACCGTCAAGCGCATCAAGGCCCTCTACCCGGAGGTCCAGCTGATCGCTGGCAACGTGGCCACCGCCGAGGGCACCCGCGCCCTCATCGAGGCAGGCGCCGACTGTGTGAAAGTGGGCATCGGCCCCGGCTCCATCTGCACCACCCGCGTGGTGGCCGGCATCGGCGTGCCTCAGATCACCGCCATCTATGACGCCGCCTGCGTGGCCGCCCAGTATGGTGTGCCCATCATTGCTGACGGCGGCGTGAAGTTCTCTGGCGATATCGTAAAGGCCATCGCCGCTGGCGGCAGTGTGGTCATGATCGGCTCTCTGCTGGCGGGGTGCGAGGAGTCCCCCGGCGATACCGAGATCTATCAGGGCCGCCAGTTCAAGACCTACCGCGGCATGGGCTCCCTGGCCGCCATGAATCACGGCTCCAAGGACCGCTACTTCCAGGAGTCCAACAAGAAGCTGGTGCCCGAGGGCGTGGAGGGGCGCGTCCCCTATAAGGGCTCCACCAGCGACACCATCTATCAGCTGATGGGCGGCCTGCGGGCCGGCATGGGCTACACCGGCTGCCACAGCATCGCGGAGCTCCAGCAGAACGCCCAGTTCATGCAGATCACTGCCGCCGGCCTGCGGGAGTCCCACCCCCACGACATCTATATCACCAAGGAAGCTCCCAACTATACCATCAGTCCTGACTGATCGCAGAGCCCGGGCCGCAACTGCGGCCCGGGCTTTTCCATTCCCATGATCCCCCCTTGTCCTCCCGGAGCGGAGTGAGTCTGACCCAATGGGGAGCTATCCCTTTTTCCGTGTCAAGAAGATCCCGACGATCGCGGCGATCAGGATGATGGGGGCCGCTCTGACGAACAGCCATTCCAACCCGTGAAGGGCCACCCCGATTACAGCGGTCTCGGGATCGCTGTAATCCCAGCCTAAGTAAGGGCTGTTCAGGGCCGACAAGAAGGCGAAGATGGCCGCTATGACCGCGCACAATGATAGGAGGAGCCAATGCAGGATACGCCTCCTTGTGGTTTTTCTCTGCGCAAGCTGCAGGTTTATCACCTCCAGTTTTGCGGAGATGGCTTTCAGGGGATCAACGTCCGACTCCATGACGGTTTCTCCCAGCAAGGTGCTCACGGGGGTCTCAAGGGCTTCCGACAGAGAGATCAGCAGGTCAGAGTCGGGGACAGATAATCCTTGTTCCCATTTTGAGATCGTCTGCCGCACCACGTTCAGCTTGACAGCAAGCTCCTGCTGGGAAAGTCCTTTTGATGTTCGGATCGCTTTTATGTTTTCGTTGAGCATTTGGGATGGTCTCCTTCCATCTGTTCTCTGCCATAATTATATAGAGAGCGGCCCGTTGCCGCAAGCAACGTATGTTAACATTTCAGGAAAATGGCCATTTTTGTTCCATGATTTGAGGCTGGCCGCTGTTCATACGCAGAAAAAATGAGTTCGATCTCTGGATGCTTTGGAGCGTTTCATATACATGTAAATTTCCCTGCGCTTGGGAGAAAGAAGAAGGGGCGGAAGTCCATGAATAAGGAGGAGAAGAATATGGAGCGGTACACCCTGCGGGAAGGGGGGCGGGTCCTCTGCCCCACGGAGCGCCTGGAGGCGGCGCTGGAGCGGCTGGCGGCCTTTGAGGACCTGGCCTGTGGACTGGAGGAGGAGCAGCAGTCCATCTCCCAGCGTCTGGAGGAGCTGAGAGGACAGCGGAAGGAAAAGACCGTCCAGTTCCGGGAACTGCTGGCCCAAAAGCTGGTCAACAGCAGCCTGATCCAGCTGCTGGAGCGGAAGGGACTGAAATGAGACCCAGCTGTCCGGCGGACGGGAGGGACAAGCGGGCCCCCGAAGAGAAATTACTTTCTCTCCGGGGGGCTTTGTGCTACAATGCGTATAGCTGAAAAACAGGCTGGAGAGGGGCGAGGACCGTGCTGAAGCTGATACTGGGCCGGGCGGGATCGGGGAAGACTACCGCCGTCTACCGCCGCATGTGCGGGGCGGGGGCGGAGCGCCCCCAGGTCCTGCTGGTGCCGGAGCAGAACTCCCACGAGGCAGAGCGGGCGCTGTGCAAGGTGGGGGGGAACGGAGTATCCCTGTATGCGGAGGTGCTCTCCTTCAGCCGCCTGGCCAACCGGGTCTTTCTGGCGGCCGGAGGGCTGGGAGAAGCGGAGCTGGACGCAGGCGGCCGCCTGCTGCTGATGCACCGGGCAGTGAAGTCGGTGGCGGCCCAGCTCACCGTGTGCGCCCGCTCAGCGGGGCGGGCCTCTTTCCTCCGCAGCCTGATCGCCACTGTAGACGAGCTGAAGAGCTGCCGGGTCTCCCCGGCAGACTTGGAGCGGGCGGGCTGTGAGGCGGAGGGACCGGAGGGAGAGAAGCTGCGGGACCTGTCCCTGATCTGCGGGGCTTACGATGCCCTCACTGCCCAGGTGGCCCTGGACCCCAGGGACCGGCTGACCCGGACGGCGGAGAAGCTGAAGGACTGCCCCTGGGCAGCGGGGAGGGACCTGTGGCTGGACGGCTTCACCGACTTTACTCCCCAGCAGATAGAGGTGCTCTCCCGCCTGCTGGAGCAGGCCCATTCGGTGACGGTCACCCTCACCTGTGACCATCTGGAGGAGGATGAGGGGGGGACCGGCATCTTCTCCCCCGCCCGCCGAACGGCCGCCCAGCTGCTGCGGGCGGCCCGGGAGCGCCGCGTCCCCAGCCAGGTGGAGCACCTGGCGGCGGAGGGAGGAGGACGGGCGGCGGATCTGGACTTCCTGGAAAAGGCCCTGTTCGCCCACGCTCCCGGCCTGGAGCGGGAGCCGGAGGGGGCAGTGGAGCTCTTTGCCGCCCGGACGCCCCGGGGAGAGGTGGAGTGGACTGCGGCCCGCATCCTGGAGCTGGTGCGGCGGGAGGGGCTCCGCTTCCGGGACATCGGGGTGGTAGCCCGATCCTACAGGACCTATCAGGATTTGGTGGAGTCGGTGTTCGCCCGGTACGGGGTGCCGGTGTTCTCCTCCTCTATGAGTGAGATCCTGGATAAGCCCGTCCTGGCTCTGGTGACCGGGGCGCTGGACACGGTGGCGGGGGGATATGTCTATGACGACGTGTTCCGCTATCTCAAGACCGGCCTCACCGACCTGGGGGAGGAGGACCGGGATCTGCTGGAGAACTATGTCTTGAAGTGGGACATCCGGGGGAGCCGGTGGACGCAGGAGAAGCCCTGGACCATGCACCCCAGGGGCTATGGCTTCCCCATGACGGAGGAGGACCAGGCCCTGTTGGAGCGGGTGGACCGGGCCCGGCGGCAGGTGGCGGCCCCGCTGGAGAGGCTGCGGAAAAATTCGGCCCGTACAGGACGGGGACAGGCTATGGCTCTCTACGGCTTTCTGGAGGAGATCGGCCTGCCCCGGCGGCTGGGAGAGCGGGTGGAGGAACTGCGCCGGCGGGGGGAGCCCGCGCTGGCCGAGGAGTACCGCCAGCTCTGGGAGATCCTGTGCGGCGGGCTGGAGCAGTGTGCCGCCCTCACCGGGGAGGTGCCTATGGAGCTGGAGGAGTTCTCCAGTCTGTTCCAGCTGGTGCTCTCTCAGTATGACGTGGGCACTATCCCGGTCTCCCTGGACCGGGTGACAGCGGGGGAAACCACCCGGCAGACCGGCCACCGGGTGAAGGTGCTCTTCCTGCTGGGGGCGGACGACAGCTCCATCCCCCAGGTGGGGGCGGAGCCCGGCCTGCTCTCCGACGACGACCGCACCCTGCTGGCCTCCTACGGCCTGGAGCTGAACCAGAGCGCGGAGGAGCGCCTCTACCGGGAGATGACCACCCTGTATCAGATCTGCGCCCTGCCCAGCCGGCGTCTGATTCTCACCTGGCCCGCCCAGGGGGCGGGGGGGGCGGAGCGGCGGTCCTGCTTCCTGGTGGGGCGGCTGAAGCTGCTCTTCCCCGGCCTTGCAGAGGTGCGGGAGGAGGGACTGGGGGACTCCTTCCGCATGGCGGCCCCCCTGCCCGCCTTGGAGCTGGCGGGGCGGAGCCCGGCAGTCCGGCGGGTGATGGGGTCCCTGCCGGAGTACGCCCCCCAGGTGGAGCGGCTGGAACGGGCCGGACGCTGGGAGAGAGGCAGGCTGACCCGGGGGGCGGTGGACCGGCTGTATGGACAGCGGGTACCCATGTCCGCCTCCCGGATGGACAAGTACAAGTCCTGCCACTTCTCCTACTTCATGCGCTACGGCCTCCAGGCGGAGCCCCGGAAGCCTGCCGGATTCACTGCGCCGGAGTACGGCACCTTCGTCCACTATGTGCTGGAGCATGTGCTCCAGAGCTGCCCCATCGGGGAGGAGAGCTGGGGGGAGGAGCTGCAAAAGCGGCTGAGAGCGGCGGTACGGGCGGCGGTGGACCGCTACACGGCAGAGGAACTGGGAGGGTTGGAGCACCAGAGCCAGCGCTTCCGCTATCTGTTCCGCCGCCTGCTGCGCTCCGTCCAGGCGGTGGTGGACAACGTGGCCCAGGAGCTGTGCGCCTCCCGATTCCGGCCCATTTCCTTTGAGCTGGGCTTTGGGAGCCGGGGGGAGCTGCCTCCGGTGGAGCTGACGGCGGAGGGGGTTACCATCAGCGTCTCCGGCTTCGTGGACCGGGTGGACGGCTGGGTGGAGAACGGGCGGCTCCACCTCCGGGTGGTGGACTACAAGACCGGTCGTAAAAGCTTTGACCTGACGGAGGTGTGGAACGGCCTGGGCCTCCAGATGCTTCTGTACCTCTTCGCCCTGGAGGAGCGGGGAGAGGGGTTCTACGGACTGCCGGTAGAGGGGGCGGGGGTGCTTTACCTGCCTGCCCGGGACGCGGTGGTCCGGGGCAGCCGGACCATGAGCGAGGAGGAGCGGCAGAAGGCAGTGGACAAAGAGCTGGTCCGCCGGGGATTGGTCCTCTCCGACGGGGCGGTGCTGGAGGCCATGGAGCGGCCAGGGCCGGGGGGTTACCGCTTCCTGCCCCTGCGGGTGTCCAAAAGCACGGGGGAGATCACCGGCGAGGCCCTGGTGAGCGCCGAGCGGCTGGGGCGGCTGGAGAAGCACACCCGCAAAGTCCTGGAGGAGATCTGCCGGGAACTGGCGGCGGGCAACATCGCTGCCGATCCCTTCTGGCGGGGGCCTGAGAAGAACGCCTGCCGCTTCTGCGACTACGCCGCCGCCTGCCACTTTGAGGAGGGCAGAGGCGGGGACTGTCGGCGCTGGCTGCCGGGGGTCAAGGCCCAGGAGTTCTGGGAGAACGTAGAGCGGGAGACAGACTGAGAGAGGTGCAGCAGATGGAACATCGTTTTTATAAGCTGGAGATCTTTGTACCGGAGGACTATTTCGCGGCTGTCCGTCAGGCCCTGTGGTCGGTGGACGCCGGGCACATCGGGGAGTATGACCGGTGCCTGAGCTGGAGCCGGGTGAACAGCTGCTGGAGGCCCCTGGAGGGGGCGGACCCCTTTGAGGGCATCCCTGGGGAGCTGTCCCAGGAGCAGGAGCTGAAGATCGAGGTGTGCTGCCGGGGGGAGCGGCTAAGGGAGACCCTGGCGGCAGTGAAGGAGGCCCACCCCTATGAGGAGCCCGTGATCAACGTGCTGCCCCTGGTGGGCACAGGGCTGTGAGAGGAGGACTGTGATGGACATCAGGCTGTGCTGTGTAGAGGCGGGGGAGGGATTCCCGCTGGTGCTCCTCCACGGCAACGGGGAGGACCACACCTATTTCAAGCGGCAGATGGGACCCTTTTCCCAGCACTTCCGGGTCATCGCGGTGGACACCCGGGGCCATGGGGAGAGCCCCAGAGGGACTGCCCCCTTCACCCTGGAGCAGTTTGCGGAGGATCTGAAGGAGTTCCTGGACGGGAGGAGCATTACCCGATGCCACCTGCTAGGCTTCTCCGACGGGGGCAACATCGCTCTGCTGTTCGCCCTGAAATACCCGGAGTATGTGGAAAAGCTGATCCTCAATGGGGCGGACCTGTGCCCCTCCGGCGTGAAGCTGACCACCCAGCTGCCCATCGTGCTGGGCTGGGGAATGTGCCGGGTGCCAGCCCTGTTCAGCCGGAAGGCCAGGGCGAATTGGGAGATGCTGGACCTGATGGTGACCCAGCCCCACATCCCCACGGAGGCGCTTGCCCGGCTCCCTATGCCCGCCTTGGTGGTGGCAGGGGAGCGGGACATGATCCGGGAGGGCCATACCCGGGCCATCGCCGCCGCCATCCCGGACAGCCGGCTGGCCATCCTGCCCGGGGACCACTTCGTGGCTCGGCGGAACTGGCAGACCTTCAATCCCCTCGTGCTGGATTTCCTGCTGGACGGCGCACAGATCCCGTAGGAATTGGAAAGGAAAGACAGAGATGGATGATTGGTTCACGCTGGAGCGGATCGATGAGGATACGGACATCCTCAGTGAGTACCGCCACTGGGAGGAGACTCACTGCTACCTGCTGCGGGGAAGGGAGCGCAGCCTGCTCATCGATACCGGGCTGGGGATCTGCGACATCCGGCAGGCGGTGGACCGTCTGACGGATCGGCCGGTGGCGGCGGTAGCCACCCACATCCACTGGGACCACATCGGGGGCCACCGGTACTTTCCGGAGTTTTACGCCCACGAGGCAGAGCTGAATTGGCTGTCGGGCGGGTTCCCGCTGTCCGTGGAGGCCGTCCGGGCCATGGTGGCGGACCGCTGTTGCCTGCCGGAAGACTTTGATGTGAGCCGGTACACCCTGTTCCAGGGGTATCCCGCCCGCGTGCTGCGGGACGGAGACCGCATCGAGCTGGGCGGGCGGACCTTGGAGGTGCTCCACACGCCGGGCCACTCTCCTGGCCACATGTGTTTTTGGGAGGCGGAGCGGGGCTATCTTTTTTCCGGAGATCTAGTCTATCGAGGCACCCTGTTCGCCTGCTACCCCTCTACCAACCCGGAGGAATACCTGAGTTCCCTGGAGCGGACCGCCTGCCTGCCGATGGAGCGCCTGCTCCCTGCCCACCACGCCCTGGACATCGGGCCGGAGCTCCTGGGCCGTGTGCGGGACGCTTTCCGCGGGCTGAAAGAGCAGGGAAAGCTCCGCCACGGCGGCGGCACCTTTGATTACGGGGACTGGGCGGTCCGGCTGTGACAGGAAAACCGGAAAAGCAGAACGACGAAAAAAGAAGGAATGGACCATGCAGCAGAACAAGAATATTTTGATCATCAACGACATGCCGGGATATGGAAAGGTCGCTTTGGCCGCCATGCTGCCGATTTTGTCCCACATGGGGCATAATATCTACAACCTCCCCACCGCCTTGGTGTCCAACACCCTGGATTATGGGAAGTTCACCATCCTGGATACCACCGACTATATGAAAAAGTCCATTGCCGTGTGGAAGGAGCTGGGCTTCTCCTTTGACTGCATCACCACGGGCTTTCTGGCCTCGGCGGAGCAGGTGGACATTATCCGCGCCTTCATCGAGAGCCAGAGGAAGGAGGACCTGCTGGTGATGACCGACCCCATCATGGGGGATGAAGGGAAGCTCTATAACGGCGTCACCGAGGAGACGGTGGAGAACATGCGCCGCCTCATCGGAGTGGCTGACGTGATCGTCCCCAATTTGACGGAGGCGGAGTTCCTGACAGAGCGGTACCGGGGGGCGGAGGCCCTCGACCGGCATCAGGCCCGGGAGGTGGTGGACGCCCTGCTGGCCTGCGGGCCCAGATCGGTGGTCATCACCAGCGGGCTGGAGGCGGAGACCGGCCGCCACGTGGTGTGGGGCTACTGTCACCGGCAGGGGCGGTACTTCACCCTGCCCTTCGACTTCATCCAGGTCCACTTTCCCGGCACTGGCGATGTGTTCTCTGCCGTCCTGGTAGGAGAGCTGCTGGCCGGGACCGGCCTGGAGCAGGCGGCCCGGAAGGCCATGGATACGGTGGAGCGCCTGGTCTGTCTGGACCGCAACGAGGTGGAGAAGAACAAGGGTATCCGCATCGAGCGGTTTTTGAAGGAATTGGATCTCTGAGCCTCCAGAGGGCGGAAGAAAGGAAGAAAAGGGATATGTGGGTAGTTTTTGCGCTCCTGTCTGCGGTGTTCGCTGCGCTGACCGGGATATTGGCCAAGCTGGGGATGGAGGGCATCAACTCCAACCTGGCCACCGCCATCCGCACCGTGGTGGTGCTGGTGATGGCCTGGGCTATTGTGTTCCTGACAGGGAAGCAGCATGAGATCGGGGATATTTCCACCCGGAGCTGGGTGTTCCTCCTCCTGTCCGGCCTGGCCACCGGCCTGTCCTGGCTGTGCTATTTCCACGCCCTTCAGATCGGCCAGGCCAGCCGGGTCATCCCCATCGACAAGTTCAGCGTGGTCATCTCCATGGTGCTGGCCTTTGTGGTGCTGAGGGAGGCGGTGACCGTCCAGACCGTCATAGGCGGCCTGCTCATCACGGCAGGGACGCTGGTGTTGATCCTGTGAATGGAGCGGACAGAGAGAGGAGGACGCGCAGATGGCCTTTGCCTTGACAGAGGAACAGAGCAGAGCAGTCCATGACCGGGGGGGCGGACTGCTGGTGTCGGCTGCGGCCGGCTCGGGCAAGACCCGGGTGCTGGTGGAGCGGTTGCTGGACCAGGTGACCGGGGAGGGAGCGGATATCGACGACTTCCTGGTCATTACATATACCCGGGCGGCTGCGGCAGAGCTGCGGGCCCGGATTGCTCAGGAGCTGTCCGACCGGCTGGCGGAGCGGCCCAACGACCGGCACCTGCGGCGGCAGACCACGTTGGTCTACAAGGCCCAGATCTCCACGGTGCACGCCTTCTGTGCCGCTCTGCTGCGGGAGAGCGGCCACCAGATCGGGTTGGACCCGGACTTTCGGCTGTGCGACGAGGGGGAGGGCGCGGTCCTGATGGCCCGGGTGCTGGGGGAGACCCTGGACCGCCAGTACGAGGATCTGGACCCGGAGGGGGACTTTGCCGCCCTGGTGGACACCATGGCCGCCGGGCGGGACGACAGCCGCCTGGAGCAGATCGTGCTGGACGTGTTCGGCCGCATCCAGAGCCACCCGGACCCGGCGGGCTGGCTGGCAGACCAGAGCCGCCTGTGGGAGCTGGATGGGGTCACCGACGCGGGGGACACCCCCTGGGGGGCGCTGCTGCTGGCCGACGCCAGGCGGCAGGGGGAGCGCTGCCTGGAGCTGCTGCTCCGGGCGCTGGAGCTCACCGGCCGGGACAGCGTGCTCAGCCAGAATTACGGCCCCAGTCTCTCCCAGTCCATCCAGGGGGTGCGGGCCCTGCTGGCGGCGGACAGCTGGGACGGCGTGTACCGGGCCCTGCCAGTGGAGTTCCCAGCGGCGGGGCGGAAAAAGGGCGTGGAGGACCTGGAGGCGGCGGAGCGGGTGAAGGGACTGCGCACCCGCTGCAAGAAGCAGATGGACAAGCTCTTTGAGGACCTGGGCGGGGACAGCGGGCAGCTGCTGGCCGACCTGGCCCTGGCCCGGCCCGCGGTGCAGGGCCTGATGGAGCTGACGGCCCGCTTTCAGGAGGACTACGCCCGGGAGAAGGCGCGCCGGGGCGTACTGGACTTTTCCGACCTGGAACATCTGGCCCTGCGGCTGCTCACCCAGGACGGGGACGGAGGGCCCGGCCCGCTGGCCCGGTACTGGAGCGGCCGGTTCGCCGAGGTGATGGTGGACGAGTATCAGGACACCAACCAGGTGCAGAACGCCATCTTCACTGCCGTGTCCGATGGGGGGCGGAAGCTGTTTATGGTGGGAGACGTGAAGCAGTCCATCTACCGCTTCCGGCTGGCCGACCCCACCATCTTCCTGGACAAGTACCGCCGTTTCAAACCTTGGGACCAGGCGGCGGAGGGGGAGGAGCGGACAGTGGTGCTCACCCGCAACTTCCGTTCCCGGCCGGAGGTCCTGGAGGGGACCAACGACCTCTTCCGAAATATTATGTCAACTGAATTCGGGGAGCTGGACTACACCCAGGACCAGGCGCTGGCGCCGGGAGCCGCCTTCCCGCCGGAGGGAGACTGGCAGGTGGAGCTGGACCTGGAGGACCTGTCCTTCCTGGGGGACCAGGAGGAAGGGGAACGGGCGGACAAAAATCTGCTGGAGGCCCGCTGGGCGGCCCGCCGTATCCGGGAGCTGCTGGACGGGGAGCTGATGCTGACGGAGGGGAGCGGGCAGCGGCGGGCGGAGCCCTCTGACGTGCTCCTTCTCCTGCGCTCCCCGGGGGCGGTGCTCCACCACTATATCCGGGCCCTCAACGAGGCGGGGCTGCCCTGGTCCGCCGAGGGCGGGGAGGACTTCTTTGCCTCCACCGAGATCAATGTGGCCCTGTCCCTTCTCCAGATCGTGGACAATCCCCGCCAGGATGTGGCGCTGATCGCGGCCCTGCGCTCCCCGGTGTACGGCTTTTCAGGAGATCAGCTGGCTCTGCTCCGGGCGGAGGGGGAGGGGGACTTCTATTCCGCTGTGGTCCAGGCCGCCGGCCGGGGGGACCAGGCGTGCCGGGATTTCCTGACGGAGCTGGAGGAGCTGCGCTTCGGGGCAGGGGACCGCACCTGCCGCCAGCTGATCTGGCACATCTATGAACGGACCAACCTGCTGGGCCTGTTCGGGGCCATGGACGGGGGGCAGGAGCGGCAGGGCCGCCTGCTCACCCTCTATGCCCTGGCGGGGCGTCTGGAGGAGGCGGGGTGCCGGTCTCTCTTCCAGTTCCTGCTGCGCCTGGAGCGGATGCGCCAGACCGGGGGACTGTCCCTGTCCGCCCCAGGCCGGGAGGGGGGCGGTGTGACCATCATGTCCATCCACCGCTCCAAGGGGTTGGAGAAACCGGTGGTGCTGCTGTGCGGCCTGTCCCGGCGGCTGAACCGGGACGACCTCCAGCGGCCTGTCCTCTTCCATCCGGTGCTGGGGGTGGGCCCCCGGGGCCTGGACCGGGAGCGGATGGTGGAGTACCCCACCCTGGCCCGCAAGGCGGTGGCCCGGAAGCTGGAGCGGGAGATGATGGCGGAGGAGCTGCGTCTGCTCTATGTGGCCATGACCCGGGCCAAAGAGAAGCTGATCCTCTCCATCCCGCTGCGGCGGGGAGCGGAGGAGCTGGAAAAGCTGGGGGAGGACCTGTCTGTTCCACCCTCCCCCATGGCGTTGGAGCGCCAGCAGAGCGTGGGCGGCTGGGTGCTGCTTCACGCCCTGGCCCGGCCCGAGGCGTCCGCCCTGCGGAGCATGGCGGGGCTGCCGGAGGTGTCCCCGGGGACTCTGGGGCCCGCCTGGGATATTCGATGGGTAGATGGGGCGGCACTGGCCGAGATTCCGGAGCAGAGGGGCCGCTTCGCGGATCTGCCCGGAGAGTCGGAGACGGAACCGGAGGGGCTGAGAGAGGCGCTGGCCTGGCACTATCCGTTCTCCCTTTCCTCCCAGACTCCCTCCAAGCTCACCGCCACCCAGCTCAAGGGGCGGAGCCTGGACCAGGAGACCCGGGAGGAGGCCGCCCCGGCGGCCCTTCCGCCCCAGCCGCTCTCCATCCTGCGGCCCCAGTTCGTGGCGGAGGAGCGGGGACTCACCCCGGCCCAGCGGGGCACAGCCCTGCACCTGGCCATGCAGTATCTCCCCCTGGACACGGACACCCCGGAGCGGGCAGCGGCGGAGCTGGAGCGCCTGGTGTCCGGCGGCTTCCTCACCCCCCAGCAGGGGGCGGCGGCCGATCCGGGACAGCTCTCCGCGTTCTTTAACTCGCCCCTGGGCAGGGAGATGGCGTCGGCCCCCGTGTGCCGCCGGGAATTCAAATTTTCCGTGCTGCTGCCGGCGGAGGAGTTCTGCCCCGGCCTGGAGCCGGGGGAGGAGGTGCTGCTCCAGGGCGTAGTGGACGCCTGGTTCGAGACTCTGGAGGGCATCACGGTGGTGGACTTCAAGAGCGACCGGGTCTCCCGGTCCGGGGTGGCGGCCCGGGGAGAGGAGTACCGCCCTCAGCTGGAGGCGTACAGCCGGGCCCTGGAGGAGATCACCGGAAAACAGGTGGTCCGAAAGGCGCTCTGGTTCTTCGAACCGGGGGAGCTGATCCTTCTGTGAAAGGGCGACAAAAGGGCCGAGAAAAAAGTCAGGATAATTTTTTGAAAAAATAGTTGCTTTTGCGGGAGATCCATGCTATTATATCAGTTGCGTTTACAGATGATCCCTCCATGGAGAAAGAGGTGAAGATACAATGAAAGCAGGCATCCATCCCGATTATCAGCAGACCACCATCCGGTGCGCTTGCGGCAATGTGATCGAGACTGGCTCCACCAAGAAGGATATCCGCGTGGAAGTGTGTTCCAAGTGTCACCCCTTCTACACCGGTAAGCAGAAGATGGTGGACACCGGTGGTCGTGTCAGCCGCTTCAACAAGAAGTTCGGCCTGGACAAGTGAGATTGCGCCTCAAAAGCCGCACCGTGGATCGGTGCGGCTTTTTGTCGTATTTTGCTGTCGGCCCGGAGTATCCTCGCCCCAGGGAGGGGCATAAACTAACAGATGAGATCAAAAATGAGTTAGGAGGCTGTATCATGAAGAAGATCGACGTGAAGAGCTTGCAGGACAACGTATTTTCCCTCATCGGGGACCGGTGGATGCTCATCACCGCCGGCACGGCGGAGCGGTGCAACACCATGACCGCCAGCTGGGGCGGACTGGGCGTGCTGTGGGGCGCCCCGGCGGCCACCATTTACCTGCGGCCCCAGCGGTACACCAAGGAGTTCGTGGACCGGGAGGAGTATTTCACCCTGGCCTTTTTCGGGGAGGAGCAGCGCAAGGCCCTCACCCTGTGCGGCAGCAAGAGCGGCCGGGAGGTGGACAAGGTGAAGGAGTGCGGCTTCACCGTGGCCCAGGCCGAGTGCGGGGCCCCCTATTTTGAGGAGGCGGAGCTGGTGCTGGTCTGCCGCAAGCGCTATGCCCAGGAGATGGACCCCCAGGCCATCCCCCAGGATGCCAAGGACAGATTTTATCCTGAGAAGGACTACCATACCATGTATATCGGAGAGGTCGTGGAGGCGCTGAGGAAATAAGGGCCTCAGCGCCCAGACCGCCTCCTGACAGACGGGGAAAATCCCATTTTGGAGGATCTATGACAGAAAACAACACGGAAAAGAAAAACAGGGCGGTGCTGGTGGGCCTGTCCTCCCGCGCCCTGGCCCCGGAGGAGAACGCCGACGAGGCCTCCATGGAGGAGCTCTCTGCCCTGCTGGAGACAGCGGGGGGAGAGTGCGTGGGCGTGGTGACCCAGTCCAAAGACAGCCCGGACCCCCGCACCTTCATCGGGGAGGGCAAGGTGGCTGAGGTGAAGGAACTGGCCCATGCCATGGACGCGGACATGGTGATCTTTGACAACGGCCTGTCTCCCTCCCAGCAGAGGGTCTTGTCAGAGGACCTGGGGGTGTCGGTGCTGGACCGCTCCGCCCTGATCCTGGACATCTTCGCCCAGCGGGCCCGCACCCGGGAGGGCCGGCTCCAGGTGGAGCTGGCCCAGTATAAGTATCTGCTCCCCCGCCTGATGGGCATGTGGACCCATCTGGAGCGGCAGGAGGGCGCCATCGGCACCCGCGGCCCCGGCGAGACCCAGCTGGAGAGCGACCGGCGGCACATCCGCCGCAAGATCTCCAAGCTGGAGGAGGAGCTGAAGGATGTGCGCCGGGTGCGGGCCACCCAGCGGGAGCGGCGCATCAAGAACGAGGTGCCGGTGGTGGCCATTGTGGGCTATACCAATGCGGGCAAATCCACCCTGCTCAACCGGCTCACCGGGGCGGCCATCCCGGCCAATGACCGGCTGTTCGACACCCTGGACACCACCACCCGCACCCTGGAGATCTCCGACACCTGCACGGTGCTCATCTCCGACACGGTGGGCTTTATCCGCAAGCTGCCCCACCATCTGGTGGAGGCCTTCAAGGCCACCTTGGAGGAGCTGGAGTACGCCGACCTGCTGCTCCATGTGATCGATGCCTCCAACCCGGAGTGGCGGGACCAGACGGCGGTGGTGGAGGACCTGATCCGGGAGCTGGGGGCCGAACAGACCCCCCGCCTGGATGTTTTCAACAAATGCGACCGGTATCTGGGGGACATCCGGCCCCACGGGGAGGACATCGTCTCCATCTCCGCCAGGACCGGCGAGGGGGTGCCCGAACTGCTGGCCGCCATCGGCAGGCGGCTGGACAACGGCGCCCGCCGGGTGATCATCCATCTGCCCTACGACCAGGGCGGGCTGCTGGACAAGCTCTACCAGCAGGCCAAGGTGGAGTCGGTGGAGTACGGCGAGACCATCGATGTGGCGGCGGTCTGCACCCCCAAGGTGATCGGTCAGCTGGGCCCGCTGGTGGAGGGCTGGAGGCCCCATCGGGAGCCCTGGGAAGACTGAAAGCCCCATCTCAGAAAAGAAAGGGAAAGGACCATGGACGTGATGCTCAGACCCTGGCGCCCGGAGGACGCCCCCTCTATCGCCCGGCATGCCGATGACCCCCAGGTGGCCGCCAACCTGCGGGATGTGTTCCCCTGCCCCTACCAACTGTCAGACGCGGAGGAGTTCATCCGCCTGTGCAGGGCGGCGGAGCCGGAGCAGGCCATATTCCGGGCCATCGTGGTGGATGGACAGGCCGTGGGCAGCGTGGCCCTCACCCGGGGCACGGATGTCTGCCGCCGGTCGGCCGAGCTGGGCTACTGGCTGGGCCGGGCCCTCTGGGGCCGGGGCATCATGACCAAGGCGGTGGAGGAGATGTGCCGGACGGGCTTTGAGGCGTGGGACATCGTGCGCATCTACGCGGAGCCCTTCGCCCACAACGCCGGCTCCCGCCGAGTGCTGGAGAAGGCGGGCTTCGCTCTGGAGGGCGTCATGCGCAGCGGCATATGGAAAAACGGCCGGCTGCGGGACTACTGCATGTACGCCCTGCTGCGGCCGGAGACCCAGTAGGACTGCCACAGGCGGCGGAGGGCGCCGGCGTCCTGCTCCAGGCTGTCCCCCAGCCGCTGGAGGAGGTTTTCGGAGATTTCCCGGGAAACCTGCTCCGGGCGGCAGGAGAGGCCGTCCATATAGTCCAGCAGAAGGGAGAGCAGCAGCGTGTCCTCTGTGATGCGGGTGACCGTGTCGTTCAGATGGTCCAGCAGTTCGAGCTCGTTCATCATTTATGCACCTCACAATATATCGCTGAAAGCGATTATAATGGAGTTAAGGAGAAAAGTCAATCGCTTAAAGCTATATATTTTCATAGACATAGCTATGAGCTATAATAGCTTACGGTGATGGATTTTGAAGGACTATAAAGAAGTGATTCGAGAAAAGAGAATAGAGTTGGGATTGAGTCAATATAAGTTGGCGAAATCTGTGGGGATTGCGCAATCTTTTATGAATGAGATTGAAAGTGGGCGAAAGACCCCATCTCTGGATGTTTTCTTTCGGATCTGCAAGGAATTGCAGATCAAAGTCTTTCCCGACGAGCCCTAAGGGGCGCCGCGGCCCCGGTCCCTGCGCAGGGACGCACACTGTGCGCCCGCCGTCCGTGAGGATGCGGCCCGATGCGGGCATCGGGCCCTGCGGGGTGCGTGCTTCTCCCTGTCTTTGTGTAGGGGGTGGGGCTTGCCCCCGCCCGCCGGTCCCAGGTCTGCGATGTGCCGCAGGAGTGATTTCCAGACCTGCCCGGGCTATTGAATCGCTCTGGCGGAAGAACGCCCCCTCATCCGTCACGGCTTCGCCGTGCCACCTTCCCCCCCGGAGGAGGGGAAGGCTTTTCGGGCGGCTGGAGGCCGCCCCTACATGATATTTTCGGCCTTTGCGCAGGGGCGCGCAATGCGCGCCCGCCGGTTTCTCACCAGCCGCCCCTATTGTGCCAATCTAGGCGCGCCCCGCGAGTATTCCCCAAAACGTGCAAAGGCAGGTGACCCCATGATAGAGTATTACATCCCCACCCAGGCCGGTGAGGCGGAGCTGGTCGAGAAGCGCTCCCGCTTCATCGGCCATGTCTGGCGTGTGGAGAGCGAGGAGGAGGCCCGTGCCCGCATCGAGGAGATGAAAAAGCGGTACTACGACGCCCGGCACAACTGCTGGTGCTACCTGCTGCGGGAGGGGCCGGTGCGCTACTCGGACGACGGGGAGCCCCAGGGGACGGCGGGCCAGCCCATGCTCAACGTGTTCCAGCGGGAGGAGGTCACCAACGTCTGCTGTGTGGTCACCCGGTATTTTGGGGGCATCCTTCTGGGGGCGGGGGGGCTGGTCCGGGCTTATACTCAAAGCGCCAAGGACGCCCTGGACGCCGCCGGCATCTCGGTGGTGCGCCGCTGGGTGGAGACGCTGGTACCCTGTCCATACAGCCTTTTGGAGCGCCTGAAGTCGGAGACCGCCGCCTGGGGCGGCGTGATCCCGGAGACGGAGTACGGGGCTGATGTGACCCTCACTGTCTTGCTGCCGGAGGAGAAGGCGGAGGCATATCTGGCACACATCCTGGACATGACCGCCGGGACGGTGGAGGGCATCGCCACCGGGGAGCGGTTCCAGGACGTGCCTTGGCGGTCCGCCGGAGGGGCCGGCGGACCCGGATAAAAAAATTTTTGAAAAATTTTGATTTTTTAGAAGGAAAATGGGGAGCGGCCTCGTATAAGATAAAGTGTACGGAACTGTACGACCTCACATGCACCCCCGGCGGGGTGGGACAGGAGGGACCATGACGCTGAGAGAGCAGACTGAACAGAGGGAGCGGGAGACACTGTCCTCCCGCGCCTGCCTGGCGGAGCAGACCCGGGGCCGGGCGCGGCCGGAGGAGCCCTGCGGCGTGCGCACCTGCTTCCAGGTGGACACAGACCGCATCGTCTACTGCAAGTCCTTCCGGCGGCTGAAGCACAAGACCCAGGTGTTCCTCCAGCCGGAGGGGGACCACTACCGTACCCGGATGACCCACACCCTGGAGGTCAGCCGCATTGCCCGGACCATCGCCCGGGGGCTGGCGCTGAACGAGGACCTGACCGAGGCCATCGCCCTGGGCCACGATTTGGGCCACACCCCCTTCGGCCACGCGGGAGAGCGGCTGCTCAACTCCATCGTGCCCGGCGGCTTCGCCCACTTCCGGCAGTCCCTGCGGGTGGTGGAGCGGCTGGAGAAGGAGGGAGCCGGACTGAACCTGACCTGGGAAGTGCGCAACGGCATCGAGCGCCATACCGGCGGGGAGGACGCCGCCACCCTGGAGGGGCAGGTGGTCCGTCTGGCCGACAAGATCGCCTACATCAACCACGACATCGAGGATGCCCTGCGGGGCGGAGTGATCTACCCCATCGACATCCCGCTGGAGGTGTCCCAGGTGCTGGGCTTTACCCACGGGGAGCGGATCAACGCCCTGGTGGTGGACGCCATCTCCGCCAGCCGGGGGCAGGACCGCATCTGTCAGTCCCCCCAGGTGGGGGAGGCCATGGCGGTGCTGAAGGAGTTCATGTTCGCCAATGTCTACACCAACCCCATCGCAAAGGGGGAGGAGAGCAAGGCCCAGGACATGCTGAAGATGCTCTTCGGGTATTACCAGAAAAACCCCGATGAGCTGCCCGCCGACTTCCAGGCGATCCGCCTGGAGGAGGGGGTGGACCGGGCGGTGTGCGACTATATCGCAGGGATGACCGACCCCTTCGCGGTGAGCGAGTACACCCGGCTGTTCATCCCCATGGGATGGGGCGTGAAGTAGGCCTTTTTCCCCAAATAGGGATAAAGAGCCGGGATTCGGGCCATCAATAGCGGAAGGGGGAGAAAAATGCCCATACCGGAGCGGTTTTTGGACGAGCTGATCGCCCGGACTGACATCGTGGACCTGGTGGGCGAGTATGTGCGCCTGACCAAAAAGGGCCGCAACTACTGGGGACTGTGCCCCTTCCACTCAGAAAAGACCCCCTCCTTTTCCGTCTCCCCGGACAAGCAGATCTTCAAGTGCTTCGGCTGCGGGAAGGGCGGCGGGGCCATCAACTTCATCATGGAGCTGGACAGCCTGCCCTTCCGGGACGCGGTGGGAGTGCTGGCCAAGCGGGTGAACCTGGAGGTGCCGGACACCGGCGGCTTCAGCGCCGGCATGAAGGAGCGGCGGGAAAAGCTGCTGACCATCAACAAGGCGGCGGCCCGGGTGTTCCACAAGTGGCTGTACGCCCCGGAGGGGGCGGCGGGGCTGGCCTACCTTCAGAGGCGCGGGCTGAGCCGGGGGACCCTGACCCGGTTCGGACTGGGCTTCGCCCCCGACCGCTGGGACGGTCTGCTGACGGCCCTGGCGGAGCAGGGGTGGGACAAGGCCGACCTGCTGGACGCCGGGCTGGCGGTGAGCAACAAGGACGGCCGCATCTATGACCGCTTCCGAAACCGGGTCATGTTCCCTATCATCGACATCCGGGGGGACGTGATCGGCTTCGGCGGCCGGGTGATGGATGACTCCACCCCCAAGTACCTCAACTCGCCGGACACGCCGGTGTACAACAAGAGCCGCAATGTATTTGCCCTGAACATCGCCAAGAAGTCCAGGGCGGGGCGGGTGATCCTGACGGAGGGGTATATGGACACCATCTCCCTCCACCAGGCGGGCTTTGACAGCGCGGTGGCCTCCCTGGGCACCTCTCTGACCGCGGAGCACGCCCAGCTGCTGGCCCGCTACTTCAAGGACGCGGTCATCGCCTACGACGGCGACGGGGCGGGGGTGTCCGCCGCCCAGCGGGCCATCCCCCTGCTGGAGCGGGCGGGGCTGAATGTGAAGGTCCTCCGGGTGAAGGGGGCAAAGGACCCGGACGAGTTCATCAAGAAATACGGGCCCGAGGCCTTCGCCCGTCTGCTGGACAAGAGCGAGAACCACATCGACTACCGGCTGGAGCAGCTGCGGGGCCGGTATGACCTGAGCGACGACAGCCAGCGGGTGGAGTTTCTGCGGGAGGCCACCGGGGTGATCGCCTCCCTGCACAGCGCGGTGGAGCGGGAGATCTATGGGGGCCATGCGGCCCAGATGGCGGGCATCTCCGCCGAGGCCATGGCCCAGGAGGTCAAAAAGGAGCTCCGCCGCCGCATCCAGAAGGAAAAAAAGCAGCAGGAGCGGCGGGACCTGTCCCCCGCCATCCAGCTCCAGCCCAAGGCCAGGGGGATGCGCTACGACAACATCCGCTCCGCCCGGGCGGAGGAGGGGGTGCTGCGCCTGATCCTGCTGGACAGCTCCCTGCTGGAGGAGACGGAGGGCCTGACGGGTTCGGAGTTCTCCTCTCCGCTGCTGGGGCGGATCTTTGACCTGCTGCGCAGCCGTGCGGCAGAGGGACTGAGCACCCAGCTGCCCGCCCTGGCCGGAGCGCTGGAGCCGGAGGAGATGGCCCACCTGGCCTGGGTGGCCGAGCAGCCGGAAAATCTGGCCAACAGCCGCAGAGCCCTGGCCGACTACATCGCCCTCATCCGGGAGGAGGGGCTGCGCCGCAGCGGGACAGATGAGGAAGCTCTGCTGAGGGCGGCGCAAAAGAGATATCAGGAAACAAAAGCATATATGGAGGAGAAGCCATGAGCACCAAGAAGACAGAGACTTCCGCCGCTGTGGAAGAGAAGAAGAGCAAGACCGACATCGAGACCCGCATGGAAGCGGGCAAGGTGGAGGTCATGAAGGTGGTGGGAGGCATCCCAGGTGCGGAAAAGCTGGCCGAACTGATCGAGCGGGGCAAGAAGAAGGGCAATCTGTCGGCCGCCGAGCTGATGGACGTGCTGGAGGACATGGATCTGGAGTCCGAGCAGATGGACAAGATCTATGATACTCTGGAGAACCTGGGCATCGACACAGTGGGGGAGGACTACATCCCCGAGCTGCCCGACGACGTGGAGCCCACCATTGAGGCCATCGAGGAGCTGCCTGAGGAAGAGATCGTGGACCCCAACACCATGGTGGACGCCTTCGGCACCGACGACCCGGTGCGGATGTATCTGAAGGAGATCGGCAAGGTCAACCTGCTCACCTCCGATGAGGAGATCGACCTGGCCCAGGCCATGGGGGCGGGCGCCGAGGCAAAGGAGCAGATGGAGGAGCTGGAGAGCTCCGGAGAGGAGATCCCCGCCGAGGTCCGCACCGAGCTGGAGAAAGCCATCAAAAAGGGCGAGCGGGCCAAGCAGCGGCTGGCAGAGGCCAACCTGCGCCTGGTGGTCTCCATTGCCAAGCGGTATGTGGGCCGGGGGATGCAGTTCCTGGACCTGATCCAGGAGGGCAACCTGGGCCTGATCAAGGCGGTGGAGAAGTTCGACTACACCAAGGGGTACAAGTTCTCCACTTACGCCACATGGTGGATCCGTCAGGCCATCACCCGGGCGATCGCTGACCAGGCCCGCACCATCCGCATCCCGGTGCACATGGTGGAGACCATCAACAAGGTGATCCGGGTCTCACGCCAGCTGCTCCAGGAGCTGGGCCACGACCCCACGCCGGAGGAGATCGCCGACGAGATGAACATGCCGGTGGACCGGGTGCGGGAGATCCTGAAGATCGCCCAGGAGCCCGTCTCTCTGGAGACCCCCATCGGGGAGGAGGAGGACAGCCACCTGGGGGACTTCATCCCCGACGAGGATGCCAGCGAGCCCGCCGAGGCCGCCTCCTTCACCCTGCTGAAGGAGCAGCTGGTGGATGTGCTCTCCACCCTGACCCCCCGGGAGGAGAAGGTGCTCAAGCTGCGCTTCGGCATCGAGGACGGACGGACCCGTACCTTGGAAGAGGTGGGAAAGGAGTTCAACGTCACCCGGGAGCGCATCCGCCAGATCGAGGCCAAGGCCCTCAGAAAGCTGCGTCATCCTTCTCGTTCCAAGAAACTAAAAGACTTTTTGAACTGATCCGGGGATCGTTTTGCTGAGTGTTCCGGGGCGCAGCTTTCCGGGGCCCCCGGGCGGGCCCAGCGCAGCGGGCCGCACGGGGAGAGCCGGAGCGACGGAATGAGTGAGCTCCCGCCTCCGGCGGGGGCGAGGGATATGCAGTCCGCGACGGCGACGCGTCATCCTTCTCGTTCCAAGAAACGAAAAGACTTTTTGAACTGACAGGCAGGCAGAGCACCGGAGGGCCGGGGCGCAGGTTTCAGGTGCCCCACCTGCAAAAAGGACCCCAGCGGAACACACATCCCCCGGAGCGCGGCTCCGGGGGTGTGCTTTGCGGGAAAGAGCGGAGAACGACTATGACAAAGCAGGATGTTTTGAAGCAGTATTTCGGCTATGACACCTTCCGGGGCGGTCAGGAGGAGATCATCGACGCACTGCTGGCCGGGCGGGATGTGCTGGCCGTCATGCCCACGGGAGCGGGGAAATCGGTGTGCTATCAGGTGCCTGCCCTGCTGCTGCCCGGCATCACCCTGGTGGTCTCCCCGCTGGTCTCCCTCATGAGGGACCAGGTGACCCAGCTGGTGCAGATGGGAGTGCCCGCCGCCTACCTCAACAGCTCTCTCACCTACCGGCAGTATCTGCTGGCCCTGGACCGGGCCAGGGAGGGCCGGTACAAGATCATCTATGTGGCTCCGGAGCGGCTGGATACCGAGGGGTTCCAGTCCTTTGTCCGCTCGGCCCAGATTTCCATGGTGGCAGTGGACGAGGCCCACTGTATCTCCCAGTGGGGGCAGGACTTCCGCCCCGCCTATCTGAACATCCCTGACTTTGTGGACCGGCTGCCCCAGAGGCCGGTGGTGGGGGCCTTCACCGCCACCGCCACCTCGGAGGTCCGGGAGGATATCCAGCGGCTGCTGGAGCTGGAGGCCCCCCTGTCCATCACCACCGGGTTTGACCGGGACAACCTGTATCTGGAGGTGTGCCACCCCTCCGTAAAGCGGGTGGAGCTGCTGGCCCGGGTGCGGGAGCGGCCGGGGGAGTGCGGCATCGTCTACTGCTCCACCCGGAAGAACGTGGAGGAGGTCTGCCAGTTCCTCCAGAGCTCCGGCATCTCCGCAACCCGCTACCACGCTGGGCTGGAGCCGGAGGAGCGGCAGCAGAATCAGGAGGACTTCCTCTTCGACCGGGTCCAGGTGATGGTGGCTACCAACGCTTTCGGGATGGGGATCGACAAGTCGGACGTGCGCTTCGTCATCCACTACAACATGCCAAAGGACCTGGAGAGCTACTACCAGGAGGCGGGCCGGGCGGGCCGGGACGGGGCGGAGGCCCGATGTATCCTGCTGTACAGCGGGCAGGACGTGCGCACAGCCCAGTTCCTCATCAGCCAGAGCGAGCCCAGCGAGCAGCTGGACCCGGAGACGGCGCGGCAGCTCCAGGAGCGGGACTTGGGTCGTCTGAAGCAGATGACGTTCTACTGCCGCACCCGGCGGTGCCTGCGTCAGTATATCCTGAACTATTTCGGCCAGTCGGCCCCGGACTACTGCGGCGCCTGCTACAACTGCCTCCACAATTTCCAGGAGATCGATGTGGGGGAGGACGCCCGGGCCATCCTCCGCTGTGTGGCGGAGACCGGCCAGCGGTTCGGCGCCGGACTGATCGCCGCAGTGCTGTGCGGCGGGGAGAACGAGAAGATCCGCCGTTACCGGCTGGAGCGGGAGAGGACCTATGGAGCCCTGGCCGCCCTGAGTCAGCGGGAGGTCCAGGACCGCATCCGCTTCCTGGTGGACGAGCACATCCTGGAGCTCACTGACGGCCAGTACCCGGTCCTCCGGTGCGGGGAGCGGGCGGAGGACGTGGCGTACAGCGACGGACCGCTGATGATGAAGGCCGTTCGGGAGGAGCGGCCGGCGGCCGACCGCCGGCGGGCGGAGGACAGCCCCCTGACAGAGCGGCAGCAGGCCCTCTTCCAGCGGCTACGGGAGGAGCGCGCCCACCTGGCCCGCCTCCGGGGCGTGCCGGCTTTTGTGATTTTCTCCGACAAGACCCTGCGGGAGATGGCGGCTGCCCAGCCACGGGATCTGCGTCAGCTCCAGAACGTGGGCGGCGTGGGCAGCTTCAAGGCGGAGCAGTACGGAGCTCAGTTCCTGGAGATCATCTCGGATTTTCAGGAGACAGCGGCAATATAAGAGCCTGCCCCAGACAGATGGTGTCCGGGGCAGGCTCTTATATACATATTTTACTTCGGAGCGTGGGGGCCGCAGCGAGTGTGGTGTCCGCCGCACCCGCCGCAGGTGCCGCAGTCCCCATTGCAGTGGCCGCCCGACTTGTGGGACTGCCACAGGGAGCGGACCGCGAGGGCGACCACGCCCGCAAGGATCAGGGAGACGATGATGGTAGGCAGCAGCTGGGACATATCTGACCCTCCTTGTCGATCACAGATTATTTCTTGCCGGCAGGGATGTCGGTCAGGTGACGGACCTCCTCGCTGGGCTGGTAGCCCCTGCGCACCAGCAGGAAGATGATGCCGGCCAGCAGGGCGATGGCGATGACGGTGAAGACGCTGAAGGCGGCCTCGCCGGTGAACAGACCGCCGATCTGATAGACGATCATGGCAGTCACATAGGCGAACAGGCACATGTAGCCGATGGCGCCCAGAGTCCACTTGGTGTTGTGCATCTCCCGCTTGATGGCGCCCATGGCAGCGAAGCAGGGGGCGCACAGCAGGTTGAAGATCATGAAGGAGTAGGCGGAGATGGCGCCGAAGTCAGCCCCCACCATAGCCCAGATGGGGCTGGAGTCCTCCATCAGATCGATGTCGCCGGCGTAGTGGTACAGCACACCGAAGGTGTTGACCACCTCCTCCTTGGCGATGAGGCCGGTGAAGGTAGCCACTGCGGCCTTCCAGGCCATGGAACCGGTCCAGCCCAGGGGGTAGAAGATCCAGGCGATGGCATTGCCGATGACGGCCAGCAGGGAGTCGTTGTTGTCCTCCACGGCCTGGAACACGCCGTCCACAAAACCGTAGCCCTGGAGGAACCACAGGATGATGGAGGAGATCAGGATGACGGTGCCGGCCCGCTTGATGAAGGACCAGCCACGCTCCCAGGTGGCCCGCAGCACGTTGCCGGCGGAGGGGGCGTGGTAGGCGGGCAGCTCCATGACAAAGGGGGCGGGCTCGCCGGCAAAGGCCTTGAATTTCTTCAGCATGATGCCGGAGACGATGACCGCCGCCACGCCAATGAAGTAGGCGGAGGTAGCCACCCAGGCGGAGTTGCCAAAGACAGCGCCGGCGAACAGGCCGATGATGGGCATCTTGGCGCCGCAGGGGATGAAGCCGGTGGTCATGATGGTGATTTTGCGGTCACGGTCCTGCTCGATGGTGCGGGAGGCCATGATCCCGGGCACGCCGCAGCCGGTAGCCACCAGCATGGGGATGAAGCTCTTGCCGGACAGGCCGAAGCGGCGGAAGATCCGGTCCATGATGAAGGCGATGCGGGCCATGTAGCCCACATCCTCCAGGACAGCCAGCAGGACGAACAGGACCAGCATCTGGGGCACGAAGCCCAGCACGGCGCCCACGCCGGCCACGATGCCGTCCTGGATCAGGCCGTACAGCCAGTCGGCCACCACAGGCTCGCCACTGGCGTTGAGCAGGAAGCTGTCAAAGAAGCCGGGCACCCACTCACCGAAGATGGTGTCGTTGGTGAAGTCAGTGGCGGCGGTGCCGATGGAGATGGCCCAGCCGCCCATGGCGATGGCATAGATCAGAAACATCACTGCCACGAAGATGGGCAGGGCCAGGACACGGTTGGTCACGATCCGGTCGATCTTGTCGGAGGTGGTCAGGCTGTGCTTGGGGGCCTTCTTTTTTACTGCCCTGCTGACCACAGAGTTGATGTACGCATAGCGCTGGTTGGTGATGATGCTCTCAGCGTCGTCCTCCAGCTCGTTCTCACAGTCGGCGATGTGGGCCTCCAGGTGGGCCTCCAGGTCTTTGGTCAGGGTCAGGGACTCCAGCACCTTCTCGTCCC
The DNA here is from genome assembly GCF_024462915.1 of Clostridium sp. DFI.5.61. NCBI lineage: Bacteria > Bacillati > Bacillota > Clostridia > Eubacteriales > Clostridiaceae > Clostridium > Clostridium sp. DFI.5.61. The sequence continues at coordinate 29,804 of NZ_JANGBZ010000015.1, read as the reverse complement.
GCTCGAACACCTTGATGGCATACCAGCGGAGATACTGGTCGTCCACCATGCCCTGAATGGACTCCTCAATGTGGGCGATGGCGTGCTCTACGCTGCCAGTGAACACGTGGGGGAGCTCCCCGGCCTTGTGGGCCTGGGCCGCGGCTACGGCCCGCTCGGCGGCGGCCATGCCGCCCTCGCCCTTCAGGGCGCTCATCTCCACCACCTGGCAGCCCAGGGCCTGGCCCAGCTTCTGGAGGTCGATCTTGTCGCCGTTCTTCCGCACCAGATCTATCATGTTGACCGCCACTACCACGGGCAGGCCCAGCTCGATGAGCTGGGTGGTCAGGTACAGGTTGCGCTCGATGTTGGTGCCGTCCACGATGTTGAGGATGGCGTCCGGCTTCTCATTGACCAGGTAGTTGCGGGCCACCACCTCCTCCAGCGTATAGGGGGACAGGGAGTAGATGCCAGGCAGGTCCTGGATGATGACCTCCTTGTGGCCCTTCAGCTTGCCCTCCTTCTTTTCCACCGTGACGCCGGGCCAGTTGCCCACGTACTGGTTGGAGCCGGTCAGGGCATTGAACAGGGTGGTCTTACCGCAGTTCGGGTTGCCCGCCAGCGCGATCTTGATATTCATGGTATTTCTCCCTTCAGAAAGTTAGAAGTGACTAACTAACAGTGAAAAACGAAAGCGGAGCTCAGAGGATCTCGATCATCTCCGCGTCTGCCTTGCGGACGGACAGCTCATAGCCCCGCACATTCAACTCCATAGGGTCCCCCAGCGGGGCGACCTTTCGGATGTGGATCTCCACTCCCTTGGTGATCCCCATATCCATAATGCGGCGCTTCACGGCTCCCTCGCCGTGGAGCTTAGCCACGGTGACGGTGTCTCCCACCTTGGCGTCTTTCAGCGTTTTCATCCTTTCTCTCCTCCTCAGATCATAATACGGTTGGCCATGGTCCTGTCCACAGCGACCCGGCTGTCCTTTACCTGAAGGATCAGGTTGCCGGCCATCTCGCTGATGACGGTCACCGACTCGTCCACCACAAAGCCGAGCTCTGCCAGATGCTGGCGCACCTCGTCCCTGCCGGTGATCTTTCGGATGACCACGGTCTCGCCGGGTCTGGCCATTGTCAGGGGCATCATGAGACTCCCTCCCAGATCAGGTTGACTTTTGCTGCTAGAATTGCTTGAAAAGCTGGTTAGCTTAACCTAACCCTCGGAACAGATAGAGTTTACTTCTGCTAACCAGATTTGTCAAGCCCTTTTCTGAAAAAATTGGGCCGTGCTCCGCACTTTTCCAGCCGCGACAAAAGCAGCCGGTGAACAGAGCAGGATCCCGTCTATTTTTCCCAGAGAGAAGAAAGCATGGCCCGCCGCACCAGCGGCGGGCCATTTGCCTTATTTCACGTTTTGGCCGGGGAAGGTGAGGTGGATGGTGGTCCCGCGGTCCGGCTGGCTCTCCAGGGAGAGGTCGGCCCCGTGGAAGGCCGCCCCGTGCTTGACAATGGACAGTCCCAGACCGGTGCCTCCGATGGCTTTGGAGTGGCTCTTGTCCACCCGATAGAACCGCTCAAAGACCCGGCTCTGGTCCTCAGGAGGGATACCGATGCCCGTGTCGGACACAGAGAGCTCCGCGCCCCGGTCGGAGCGGGAGACGGAGATAGTGACCCGGCCCCCAGGACGATTGTACTTGATGGCGTTGTCGCACAGGTTGCTGATCATCTCGTCCAAAAGCTGGCGCACGCCAGAGATCCGCACCGGTCCGCCCGTCACCTCCAGGGTGACCTGCCCCTTGACAGCGGCGGGGGTCAGGCGGCCGGCCACCTCCTGGGCCAGGTGGTACAGGTCCACCTCCTCCGTCTGGAGGGAGCTGCCCCCTTCATCCAGCTGGGACAGGCGGAGGATGTCCTCCACCAGGCGGATCATGCGCTGGGCCTCGCCGTAGATGTCGTCTGCGAAGCCGGGGATGTCCTGCGGCTTGACCAGCCCGCCCTTGATGATCTCCGCAATGCCGGAGATGGAGGTGAGGGGGGTCTTGAGCTCATGAGATACATTGGCGGTGAACTCCCGGCGCAGCTCCTCCCGCTGTTCCCGCTCGGTGACATCCAGGATGACCAGCACGGCGCCGGCCACCTGGCCGTCTTGAATCACGGGGTTGGCCAGCAGCTGGCAGCAGCGGCCTCCCAGGTCCACCAGCTGCTCGTCCCGCCTGCCGGTGAGGGCGGCATCCACCGCTTGGCGGAAGCGCTCGGTGCGGTTCAGAGTGAGGTAGCTGGCCCGTTCCTCAGGGGCGGCGGCGTGGAGCAGGCGCAGGGCACCGGAGTTGTGGGAGAGGATGCGCCCCTGCCGGTCCAGCAGGAGGAAGCCCTCGCTCATGTTCTCGGTGATGGCGGTGAACTCGTTCTGCTTCTGGCGCAGCTGGGCCATCTGCTGGGCGATGGTCTGGTTCTGCTGCTTGATGCGGGAAAGCAGGGGGGTGAGCTCTTCGTAGGTGTCGGAGTCCTCTGGGTGCTCCAGGTCGATGGCAAGGACGGGCTTGATGATGTGCTTGGAAAGGCGGGAGGCCAGCACCGCCGACAGGGCCACGGCCAGCACCAGGATGATGAGGATGGGCTGGACCATGGACAGGAGCAGGGAAGGGAGGCTGCGCTGCTCACTGGACACCCGTAGCACCGTCCCGTCAGCCAGCCGCTGGGCAAAGTACAGGGTCCGCTGAGAGAGGGTCGTGGAGTAGCGGGAGGCGGTGCCTGTCTCGCTCTCCAGAGCGGCTCGCACCTCCTCCCGGTCGGCGTGGTTCTCCATCTGGGCGGGGTCGGCCTGGTTGTCAAAGAGGACAGTGCCGCCGGCGTCGATCCAGGTGATACGGTTGGCGGAGGAGAGGCCGTCCAGATAATCCATGCTGCCCATCTCCACCCCACGGGCAGCCAGGGCGGCCTCCGACTCCAGCTGGATCAGCAGCTGGCTGCCAAAATACTGGTACAGCACGCCCATGAACAGAGCGATAGAGAGAAAGAACACCGCAACGCCCACCAGAAAGGAGTTGCGGAAGATTTTAGATGTCATGGCTGTTCCTCACTTTTGGACGGATCAGATTCCGCCTTGTAGCCAACGCCCCGCACGGTCTCGATGCAGCGGCCCGCCTCCCCCAGCTTTTGACGCAGGGTGCGGACGTGGACATCCACTGTGCGGCTGGCGCCGTCGAACTCATAGCCCCAGATGGTGTTGAGCAGCTGGTCCCGGGTGAATACGGTCCCCGCATGCTCCACCAAAAGGGAGAGCAGCTGGAATTCCTTCAGGGTGAGGGTGACTTCCCGCCCGTGGGCCAGCACCTGATGGCGGGCCGGATCGATGCGCAGTGGGCCCAAAGTAAGGGCGTGGACCGGCTCCGCCTCCCCGCCGCTGTGGCGCAGGGCGGTGCGGATGCGGGCCATCAGCTCCATCATGCCGAAGGGCTTGGCGATGTAGTCGTCCGCCCCGCCGTCCAGGCCCACCACCTTGTCGTACTCGGTCCCCTTAGCGGTGATCAGGATGACGGGGAGCCTAGCGGTGGAGGCGCCGGCGCGGATGCGCTTGAGGATGTGCAGGCCGTCCTCCTCCGGGAGCATCAGGTCCAGCAGGACCAGGGAGGGGAGCTGCCGCTCCATGGCGGCCCAGAACTGGGAGGGCAGTTCAAAGCCCTCCGCCTCCATGCCCTGGCTGTTCAGGGTATAAATGACCAGCTTGCGGATGCTGGGGTCGTCTTCCAGAAAATAAATCATGGGTAGGACCTCCTACGGCTGTGAAAATTGGGGCGCCCGCCGTTCAGGGCAGGTCAGCATGGTGCCCGGTGAGGGAGTACTCCACCCACTCGGCGATGTTGACGGCGTGATCTCCGATGCGCTCCAGATATTTGGCGATCATCAGCAGGTCGATGCACACCTCTCCGCTGTCCCCCATGCCGATGCGGCGGATCAGCTCCTCACGGACCTGGAGAAACAGATCGTCCACCACGTCGTCGGAGGAGATCACTGCCTCCGCCAGACCCAGGTCCTTGCGGACAAAGGAGTCCACGCTGTCGGTAACCATCTTGATGGTGGCCCGGGCCATGTCCCCGATAGGGACCAGGTCCTTGATGCTGTTGTCGGCGATATCCCGGGTGATCTCAGCGATGTCTGCGGCTTGGTCGCCGATGCGCTCCATGTCAGAGATCATCTTCAGGGCGGAGGAGATGGTGCGCAGATCCCGGGCCACCGGCTGCTGCTGGAGCAGCAGCTTCATACACAGGCTTTCGATGTCCCGCTCCTTTTGGTTGATGTCCCGCTCCGCGGCCAGCACGGTCTCCCGCAGGCCGGAATCGCCGTCCAGCAGGGCCTTGGCCGCGCCGGAGATGACCTCCTCGCACAGGGCACCCATGGTGATAAGTTCTACGTTGAGCCGCTCCAGCTGTGCTTCAAATTTGACTCGCATTATCCAAACCTCCCGGTGATGTAGTCCTCGGTGCGCTTGTCCTGGGGCATGGAAAAGAGCTGCTCCGTGTCCCCGTACTCCACCAGGTCGCCCAGCAGGAAGAAAGCGGTCTGGTCGGAGACGCGGGCGGCCTGCTGCATGTTGTGAGTCACCATGACGATAGTGTACTCGCTTTTCAGCTCCATGGCAAGGTCTTCTATTTTGGATGTAGAGATGGGGTCCAGGGCGGAGGTGGCCTCGTCCATCAGCAGGACCTCCGGTTGGACGGCCAGGGCCCGGGCGATGCACAGGCGCTGCTGCTGGCCGCCAGACAGGCCCAGGGCGGGCTTTTTCAGCCGGTCTTTCACCTCGTCCCAGATGGCGGCCTGACGCAGGGACTTCTCCACCAGCTCGTCCAAGGCCAGCTTGGAGCGCACTCCATGGGTGCGGGGGCCGTAGGCCACGTTGTCGTAGATAGACATGGGAAAGGGGTTGGGCTTCTGGAACACCATGCCGATGCGCCGGCGCAGGTCGGTGACGTCCACGCCGGGGGCGTAGATCTCCTGCCCGTGGAAGGTGAGGGAACCGGTGATCTTCACGCTGGGGATCAGGTCGTTCATCCGGTCGATGGTCCGCAGAAAGGTGGACTTGCCGCAGCCGGAGGGCCCGATGAGGGCGGTGATCTTGTTGGCTTTGATGTCGATGGAGATGTCCTTCAGTGCGTGGTTCTCACCGTAATACAGGTTCAGCCCGCAGGCCGAGAGAATGACAGATTGATCCATAGTTGTCCTCCTTAGCGCTTTTTCAGGCGCTTGCCCACCAGCTTGGCGGACAGATTGATGGCGAGGGTGATGGCCAGCAGGACCAGGGCCACAGAGAAGGCCAGGTCGAACTCGGCCCGCTCCTTGGCGTAGACGTACAGGGCCACAGTGAGGGTGGCACCGGAGCTGTCAGTCAGGCCGCTGAACAGAAGGGAAAGGTCACCGGTGGACAGAAAATGCGACAGAGCTTGGTCGTTGAAGCTGCCGAAAAAGTTCTGGAGGGTGGTGCCCATGCCGGCGGTGAACATGAGCACCGCAGACTCGCCCACCACACGGCCGATGGACAGGATGCAGCCGGTGACGATGCCGTCCACGGAGGAGGGGAGCACCACGGTGCGGATCATGTGCCACTTGCCGGCCCCCAGGCCCAGGGAGCCCTCCCGGTAGCTCTGGGGCACCGTCTTCAGGGACTCCTGGGTGGTGCGGATGATGGTGGGCAGGGTCATGATGACCAGGGTGAGGGCGCCGGCCAGCAGGGTCTTGCCCAGGTCCATGACCTGACAGAAGATCAGCATACCCACCAGGGCGTACAGGATAGAGGGGATGCCGGCCAGAGTCTCGGTGGCGAACTCGATGGCAGAGACCAGCTTGTGGTTGGAGGCGTACTCGGTGAGGTAGATGGCGGCCCCCACCCCCAGGGGCAGGATGAAGATCAGGGTGACCACGATGACATAGAGGGTGTTCTGGATGGCAGGCATGATGCCGTCGGTCCCCCGCAGGACACTCTCCTGGCTGGTGAGGAAGGTCCAGTTCAGATTGGGCAGGCCCCGGTAGAGGATGTAGCCGATGAGAAAGAGGAGCAGCAGGCAGGTGATGCCCGCGGAGAGATACAGCAGCCCGCGCATCCCCACCTCATAGGTGCGGCGGCGGGGGGAGAGGCCCTTGGACTGGTAGCTCTGGGCCTCTTCCGAGGAGATCATGGCGTTGGTCATAGCTCAGCCCTCCTTGTTCCGTTTCAGGAATACGTTTAGGATCACATTGATGCACATGATAAACAGAAATAGGATCAGCCCAATGGAGTACAGGGCGTTGCGCTGGAGGCTGCCCACGGCGGCATAGCTCATCTCGCTGGCAATGGCGGTGGTGAGGAATTTGACGCTGGAGAGCAGAGAGGGCATGTTGGCCACATTGCCGGCCACCATCAGGATAGCCATGGCCTCACCGATGGCCCGGCCCACGCCCAGCACCACAGCGGCGGCAATACCGCTCTTGGCTGCGGGGACAGAGACCCGGAAGTAGGTCTCCAGCTCGGTGGCCCCCAGGGCCAGGCTGGCCTCCTCATACTCCCGGGGCACCGCATTCAGGGCGGTCTCGGACACCGAGATGATGGAGGGCAGGATCATCACTGCCAATACGATGATGGCGGCCAGCAGGCTGTCACCGGCGGCGATGTCAAAGGTTTTACGGATGGCGGGGAGAAGGACCATCATGCCCACCAGGCCGTAGACCACCGAGGGGATGCCCGCCAGCAGATCCACTGCCGGACGGATGACGGCGGCCACCTTGGGGGGCGCCACCTTGGAGAGAAAGACGGCGGTGAGGAAGCCGATGGGCACCCCGATGAGGATGGCCCCGGCGGTGCCATAGATAGAGGTGAGGATAAAGGGGAGGATGCCATAGGCGGGGTCGGTCTTGTCGGTGGAGGCCCAGCGAGTGCCGAAGAGGAAGTCGGTCAACCCCACCTCACGGATAGCGGGCAGGCCGGAGATGATCAGGTACACGGTGATCAGCAGGACAAAGGCGATAGCGATGAAGCCGCAGACCAGAAATACGGTCTTCATGATCCACTCCATGGCCTCTTTGGCCCGGAGGGCGCCCCCGCCGGGGACGCCGGGATGCTCTTTTTTCATAGTACTCAACCTTTTCTTGTAGATTCTGTCTCCTCAGCTGACACACGGGCGCGGGGGCCGTGCCTGTGTGTCAACTGAGGAAAGGGGGCAGAAGGGGAGACATCATTCAAAACAAGCCCCCGGGCTCGGGGGCTTGTTTTGAATTGGATCGGGTGAGCTCAGGCGTTGGCAGACACAGCGCCGGCAACAGCAATGATCTCAGCGGCGTCAGCGCTCATGGCAAAATCCAGGAAAGCCTGGGCTGCCTCGGAGAGCTGGGTGCCCTCCTTGGTGACCATAACGAAGGGACGCTGGATCTCATAGGAGCCGTCCTTCACGGTGTCCTCGGAGGGGGTCACGCCGTTGACCGCCACGGCCTTCACGGTGTCGTCCACGGCGGACAGGGAGGCATAGCCGATGCCGTTGGGGTTGGAGGCCACGTTGCCGATGACGTCGCCGGTGGAGGAATACTCGTTGGTGTACGTACAGGCATCTTCAACGCCCACGATCTCCTCAAAGGCCCCCCGGGTGCCGGAGCCGGCCTCGCGGCCAAAGACCGCGATCTCGGCATCGGCGCCGCCCAGCTCGGACCAGTTGGTGATCTCGCCGGTGAAGATCTGGGCGATCTGCTCCACGGTCAGGTCGGTCACGCCGTTCTCGGGGTTGACAACCACGGCCACGCCGTCCAGGGCTACGATGTTCTCTACGGCGCCGTTGCTCTTCTCTTCGTCCTTCAGGGCACGGGAGGCCAGTCCCAGGTCCACGGTGCCGTCGATGGCGGCCTGGATGCCGGTGCCGGAGCCAGTGCCGGAGTAGTTGACGGTCACATCGGGGTTCTGCTCCATAAAAGCCTCAGCCAGAGCCTTGACCACGCTCTCCATGGAGGTGGAGCCGTCTGTGTTCACGGTGCCGCTGAGGGTGGTGGTCTGGGATTGGACAGGGGTGGAGCTGGCGGCGGGGGTGCTGGTGGGAGTGGAGGTGGTCCCATTGGAGCCGCAGCCGGCCAGCAGGCCGGCCATCAGGGCCAGAGACAGCCCCATGCAAGTCAGTTTTTTCATGTAAGATCTTCTCCTTTATTGCATTCGTTTTGTGTTTCCTCTGGAGTACAGGGCTCAGTATAAAAAAGAAATGTAAAATGCGAAACAGCGGATATGTTAAATCTGCGTAAAGTGCGGTAAAATCAGAGAGTAAAAATGTAAAATACCGGCCGCCGGGACTTCCGGCGGCCGGTTTGGAATATCACATGTTCTGAATGGAACGGTGGACTGGCCTCAGCTCCGCTCCTCCACGGGGTCCTTGTCCCGGAAGAGCAGAGAGATGCACCACACGGCGGAAAGACCCACCAGGGTATAGATCACGCGGCTGATCATACTGCCGGAACCGCCGCAGGCGAAGGCCACCAGGTCGAATCGAAACAGACCCACGCTGCCCCAGTTCAGGCCGCCGATGATCAGCAGAGTCAGGGCGATCTTATCCATTATCATGGTTCATACCTCCTCGCATTGGTATTCCGGAGGTAGTTTGGCCAAAAGAGAGCTTTTTATTCCGTCGGTTCAAAAATTAAGGGAGCCCGGCCCGAAGCCGCAGGGCAGCAGGGTGGAGAGCGGGGCGGACTGGAAGGCACCGTCCCCTCGGACGGCCAGGACCCGGAGCTGGGGAGCAAATTCAAACAGCATCTGCCGGCAGGCACCGCAGGGCCAGCAGAAGTCGCTTCCCCGGCCGGCGATGGCGATAGCGGTGAAGCCGCCGGTGCGGCCCTCGCTCACCGCCTTGACCAGCGCCGTGCGCTCGGCGCAGAGGGTGGAGCCGTAGGCGGCGTTCTCCACATTGCATCCGGTGAACACCGCCCCGTCACTGCACAACAGGGCAGCGCCCACGGGAAAATGAGAATAGGGTACATAGGCCCGCTCCTGCATGGAGACGGCCGTGGAGATCAGCTCAGCATCAGTCATAGTTTGCTCCTTTCTGTGGCGGATATCCGGAAAGCGGGAAGCGCCGGTGCTGCGGAATGCCCCGGCGGGGACCGCAAAGGGAGACATCGCTCTGGGGGAAAAACAGAATGTGAAGGAGAGAGGGCCATATTATAAAACAGAGCGTGAAAAAGACCTGTGGTTTCCTTTACGGTCAGTACAGGCAGAGTCCCTGCATCTCGTCTCTATTTTACCACAGAGACCGGTGCTTCTCAAGGGCCTCCACGTCTCTTCTGCGCCGGGAACTGCCAGGGGATGGCTCCGGCAGTTTGAAAAAAACCGGGTGATCGGAGACCACTGCCTTGCAAAGGACAGGACAACATGGTGGAGTAAAGCAAAAAATTTTGTGCCCTTTGGCGGGAGGAACGCCTTGTTACGCACCCGGGGCCGGCCTGGGAGAAACAGGAACAAGCAGGAGCAAAATAAGACATTTGTTCCAAACAGTGATTTTTTGCAACGACCTATGTGAAAAAAACAAGTTCCTGCTCTTGCCAGAACGGGACACAGAGCTTATAATAAGAAAAACGACAGCAGAGAAAAATGACGAGAAAAGGGAGCTCGCATGACGGGCTGAGAGGGAGCTGTTCGCTCCGACCTGTGACCTGATTTGGGTAATGCCAACGTAGGGAAATATACTTGCGGAACTAGGCCGCGGGGATATCCCGAAGTGGGGTGCCCCGCGGTTTTTGCTGTCTGCGGACAAAGGAGAGAGGGATATGGAGCTGGGAGCCTGCCTGGACCGGGTGCGGGAGCGGAGGCCGCTGATCCACTGCATCACCAACTATGTGACGGCCAACGACGTGGCAAACCTCCTGCTGGCCTGCGGGGCCAGCCCCATCATGGCCGATGAGCCGGAGGAAGTGGAGGAGATCACGGCCCGGTGCGCCGGACTGTGCCTCAACTTGGGAACACCCAGCCGGCGCACCATCCCCAGCCTGATGCGGGCCGGAGTCAAGGCTGGGGAGCTGGGCCGCCCAGTGGTGCTGGACCCGGTAGGGGTGGGGGCCAGCACCCTGCGTCTCCGCACGGCCCAGGATCTGATGGCCCGTGTCCCCTTTACTGTGCTGCGGGGCAATGTCTCAGAGCTGCGGGCCCTGGCGGGCGGCCAGGAGCACACCCGGGGGGTGGACGCCGGCGGGGCGGACGCAGTGACGGAAGCGGAACTGGAGCGGGGGGTGGCCTTCGCCAAAGGGACCGCCCGCCGCACCGGGACCGTAGTGGCGGTCACCGGGGCCATTGACCTGGTCTCAGACGGGGAGCAGTGCGTCGTGATCCGCAACGGCCGCCCGGAGATGGGGCTGGTCACCGGTACCGGCTGTCAGCTGTCCGCCCTGACTGCGGCCTGCCTGGCCGCCAGCCCGGAGCGCCCCCTGGAGGCGGCCGCCGCCGCGGTGTGCGCCATGGGAGTGGCGGGGGAGCTGGCCTGGGCGAGGATGTCCCCTCAGGACGGAAACGCCACCTATCGGGATCGGATCATTGACGCTGTGTGCCGGATGGACGGCGCGGCGCTGGAGAAAGGAGCCAACTATGAGATGCGATAAAAAGGATTTGCTGCTCTACGGCGTAACGGACCGGAGCTGGCTGGGGGACAGGACCCTGGCCCAACAGGTGGAGGCATCCCTGCGGGGGGGCGCCACCATGATCCAGCTGCGGGAGAAGCATATGGACCGTGGGAGCATTCTGGCCCAGGCCCTGGAACTGCGGGAGCTGTGCGGGCGCTACGGCGTGCCCCTGATCCTCAACGACGATGCGGAACTGGCCCAGGCGGCAGGAGCGGACGGCGTCCACGTGGGCCAGAGCGATATGGAGGCGGGGCGAGTCCGGGCCCTGCTGGGGGAAGACAAACTCATCGGCGTGTCCGCACGCACGGTGGAGCAGGCCCTGGCCGCCCAGGCGGCGGGGGCCGACTACCTGGGGGTAGGAGCCATGTTCCCCACCGGGACCAAGCAGGACACCCGACCAGTGAGCTATGACACCCTGAAGGCCATCTGCGCCGCCGTGGACATCCCTGTGGTGGCCATCGGGGGCATCGGAGCCGGCAATGTGGCGGAGCTGGCGGGGAGCGGCATCGCCGGGGTGGCGGTGGTCTCAGCCCTGTACGCCCAGCCCGACGTGGAAGCGGCCACCCGCTCCCTCCGGGCCCAGGTGGAGCGGGTGGTGGGCCCATGAGGATCGAGGGGGCCATCTTCGATCTGGACGGGACCCTCACCGACTCCATGTACATCTGGAACGAGGCGCCCAAGGCTCTGGTCCGGAAGTTTGGAGGAGAGCCGCCGGAGGACCTGGCCCGGGACATCCGGGAGATGGGGCGGCGGGAAGCCTCGGAGTACATGGTGGATACATTTTGCCTCCCCTGTACGCCCAAACAGGTGATGGAAGGGGTGAACGCCCTGGTGACAGGGGAATACCGGGACAGGGTCCCCATGAAGACGGGGGCGGACACACTGCTGGAGCGGCTGGGAGCCCTGGGGGTCCCCTGCGGCATTGCCACCGCCAGCGAGGCCTTTCAGGCACGGGACGCCATGGTCCGTCTGGGGCTGTGGAAGCACTTCCTGTTCGCCTTCAGTTCCCTTCAGTACGGGCCTAAGACCGGACCGGACCTCTATCGGGCTGCTGCCCGCAGCCTGGGCAGCGCGCCGGAGCGCACGGTGGTCTTTGAGGATGCCCTCCATGCCGCACGCAGCGCCAAACGGGCGGGCTTTCTGGTGGCGGGGGTGTATGACCCCTCCGCCGAGGAGGATCAGGAGGCACTGCGGTGCCTCTGCGACTGGTATCTTCCCCGGCTGGACTCCCCGGATTTCCTGGCAGCATTGGAGCGGGGCTGAGCCGGGAATGGAGCGGGTGCGGCCCGGAGAGGAGGGGCAGAGGAGCACAGTGAGGGATGGCCGTCAGACCGTCCCGAACACAGCAAAAATGGGGGCAGCCGTAAGGCCGCCCAGCCGGGGCGCAGCCCAGCGGAGCGGGTGCGGCCCGGAGAGGAGGAGCAAGGGAGCGCAGTGAGGGATGGCCGTCAGGCTGTCCCGAACAGAGCGTACTTTGCTCCGACGACGCGGCACCTCGGGGGCACCACCTGGTGTCGCGGAACAAAACTTCAATGCGGAGAAAGGAGTTTTCTGATGAAAACAGCATTGACGATCGCTGGGAGCGATTCCAGCGGAGGCGCCGGGATCCAGGCCGACATCAAGACCATGACTGCCAACGGCGTCTACGCCATGAGCGCGGTCACCGCCCTGACGGCCCAGAATACCACCGGCGTCTACGGCATCCTGGAGTCCACCCCGGAATTCCTGGCCAGTCAGCTGGACTGCATTTTTACCGACATCTTCCCCGATGCCGTCAAGACAGGGATGGTGTCCTCTACCGGGCTGATCCAGGTCATCGCGGACAAGCTGAAGCAGTACCAGGCCCGGAACATCGTGGTGGACCCGGTGATGATCGCTACCAGCGGGTCCCGCCTGATTTCGGAGGAAGCGGTGGAGGCGCTGAAGAGCCAGCTGCTCCCCCTGGCCGCCGTCCTCACCCCCAACATCCCAGAGGCGGAGGTCCTGTCGGGCCTCACCATCTCCGGTCCGGAGGACATGGAGCGGGCTGCCCGGGAGATCGGGGAGCGGTACGGCTGCGCTGTGCTGTGCAAGGGCGGGCATGACCTGAACGACGCCAACGACCTGCTGTGGCAGGATGGGAGCTGCAAATGGTTCTGCGGACGCCGGATCCATAACCCCAACACCCACGGGACAGGCTGCACGCTCTCCAGTGCCATCGCCTCCAATCTGGCGAAGGGCTGCGACCTGGAGACGGCGGTGGAGCGGGCGAAGATCTATCTCTCGGGGGCGCTGTCCTCCATGCTTGACCTGGGGGCGGGCAGCGGCCCCCTGGACCACCTCTTTTCCATCCCGGAGCTGGACCTGGACCGCATCCGGTCCCTTCAGTCCCCCGCCGGAGGAAGGTGAGGGGCGGTCCGCCTGATGACCGAGATCCATGAAATAGGAATCAATAGATAAAGGAGAAGATCTTTATGGAACGCAATTATACCACACAGATGGACGCCGCCCGCCGGGGGATCGTGACCCCGGAGCTGGAGACTGTCGCCCGAAAGGAGCACATGTCCGTGGAGGAGCTGATGCCCCTCGTCGCGGCCGGCAAGGTGGCCATCCCTGCTAACCGCCTGCACAAATGCCTGGACCCGGAGGGTATCGGCTCCATGCTCCGCACCAAGATCAATGTCAACCTGGGAGTCTCCCGGGACTGCAAGGACTACGACGTGGAGATGCAGAAGGTGCTCTCTGCGGTGAATATGGGGGCCGAGGCCATCATGGACCTGTCCAGCCATGGCAACACCCAGCCCTTCCGCCAGAAGCTCACTGCCGAGTGCCCGGTGATGATCGGCACCGTCCCTGTCTATGACAGCGTCATCCACTACCAGCGGGACCTGGCCACCCTCAGTGCCAAGGACTTCATCGATGTGGTCCGCCTCCATGCCCAGGACGGCGTGGACTTCGTCACCCTCCACTGCGGCATCACCCGTAAGACCATAGATCAGATCCGCAAGCACAAGCGGAAGATGAACATCGTCTCACGGGGCGGTTCCCTTGTGTTCGCATGGATGTGCATGACCGGGGAGGAGAATCCCTTCTATGAGTTCTACGACGAGATCCTGGATATCTGCCGGGAGTACGATGTGACCATCTCCCTGGGCGACGCCTGCCGCCCCGGCTGCCTGGCTGACGCCACCGATGTATGTCAGATCGAGGAACTGGTCCGCCTGGGCGAGCTGACCAAACGGGCCTGGGAGAAGGACGTGCAGGTGATGGTGGAGGGGCCCGGCCATGTGCCCATGGACCAGATCGCCGCCAACATGAAGGTGCAGCAGACCATCTGCATGGGAGCCCCCTTCTATGTGCTGGGCCCCCTGGTCACCGACATCGCCCCTGGCTATGACCACATCACCGCTGCCATCGGCGGGGCCATCGCCGCCATGAGCGGCGCTGCTTTCCTGTGCTATGTCACCCCAGCCGAGCACCTGGCGCTTCCCAACCTGGACGATGTGAAGCAGGGCATCATTGCCAGCAGGATCGCTGCCCACGCCGCCGATATCGCAAAGGGCATCCGGGGCGCCCGGGACATCGACGACAAGATGGGCGACGCCCGCCGGGCCCTGGACTGGGAGGCCCAGTGGGCTTGTGCCCTGGACCCGGAGACCGCCAAGGCCATCCGGGACGACCGCTCCCCCGAGCATGACGACACCTGCTCCATGTGCGGCAAGTTCTGTGCCGTGCGCTCCATGAACAAGGCCCTCAGCGGGGAGTATATCGACATCCTCTGATGGATTGTCTCCCATCAGAAAAGGGAGCAGGAGGGAGAGGTGCCCCCCAGGGTGGGCGCCCATTCCCGGACCAACAGCTGAACAGCGCTGAAGACCGCCCTCTCACGAGGGCGGTCTTGACAAATACGGGGGGAAATGCCGGAGACGGGCCGCTTCGTTGTTTTACCCATTAAAATAATAGGAAAATTTCTGTTTTCAGAAAAAATACAGTTAGACATTTGGAGCAGAACGTGCTAGAATAGGGGCAGATCCTGGCGAGAAGGGGCTGAGCGCCGTTTGAGGAGCGGAGTCCCGGGGCAAACTGATAGAAAGAAAGCGGAGCCCGGTCGGAGCAGGTCCGGGCCTGTACGTGGGAGGAACCTCATGTTAGAGTTACAAAACATCAGCTATGGCGTGGAGCAGGACGGCGACAGCAAGAACATCCTGCGGGACATCAGCCTGACCATCGACGAGCGGTTCGTGGCTATCACAGGGCCCAACGGCGGAGGAAAGTCCACTCTGGCCAAGGTCATTGCGGGCATCCTGACCCCCACTCAGGGGCGCATCCTGCTGGACGGGGAGGATATCACCGGGCTGGACATCACCCAGCGGGCCCAGAAGGGGATCAGCTTTGCCTTCCAGCAGCCTGTCCGCTTCAAGGGCCTGACGGTGAAGGACCTGATCACCCTGGCCTCGGGCAAGCAGATCGGGGTGCCGGAGGCGTGCGGCTATCTGTCCGAGGTGGGGCTGTGTGCCAAGGACTACATCGACCGGGAGGTGGACGCATCTCTGTCCGGCGGAGAGCTCAAGCGTATCGAGATCGCCATGATCATGGCCCGGGGCACCAAGCTGTCTGTCTTTGACGAGCCGGAGGCGGGCATCGACCTGTGGAGCTTCAGCAATCTGATCCAGGTGTTTGAACATCTGCACGAGAAGATCAACGGCTCTATTATCATCATATCTCACCAGGAGCGTATCCTGGACATTGCGGACCGGATCATCGTGCTGGCCGACGGGCGCATCCAGACCCAGGGGACCCGGGATGAGGTGCTGCCCCAGCTGCTGGGAGAGGTCCCGGGCGTGTGCAGCGCCCTGTCGGAAAAAGTGCGGTAAGGAGGGAGCAGAGAGATGGACGCGATCCAGAAAAGCCTGCTGGAGCAGGTGGCCGGGCTCCACGAGGTGCCCGAGGGGGCCTATAACATCCGGGCAAACGGCAAGGCGGCGGCCCGAAACACTACCGCCAGCATCGACATCGTCTCCAAGGAGGACAAGGATGGCATCGACATCATCATCAAGCCGGGGACCAAAAACCAGTCGGTCCACATCCCGGTGGTGCTGAGCGAGAGCGGTCTGACGGAGACGGTATATAACGATTTCCTGATCGGAGACGACTGCGACGTGACCATCGTGGCCGGCTGCGGCATCCACAACTGCGGGGTGCAGAACTCGGAGCACTCCGGCATCCACACCTTCCATGTGGGCAAGCGCTCCAAGGTGCGCTATGTGGAGCGCCACTACGGCGAGGGGGACGGCCGGGGGGAGAATATCATGAACCCCACTACCGTAGTGGAGATGGACGAGGACAGCTACATGGAGATGGAGACCACCCAGATCAAGGGGGTGGACTCCACTGTGCGCACCACCAACGCCAAGCTGGGGCCCCGCGCCACCCTCATCATCAGGGAGAAGGTGATGACCCACGGCAGGCAGCTGGCCAAGTCCGACTTCACTGTGGACTTGGACGGAGAGGACTGCCACACCAACGTGATCTCCCGTTCTGTGGCTAAGGACCAGTCCAGGCAGGTGTTCCTGGCCCGCATCAACGGAAATGCCCGGTGCTACGGCCACTCGGAGTGCGACGCCATCATCATGGACCAGGGCGTGGTGGCCGCCATCCCGGAGGTCACCGCCAACTGCGTGGATGCCAGCCTGGTCCACGAGGCCGCCATCGGCAAGATTGCCGGGGAGCAGCTCATCAAGCTGATGACCCTGGGCCTGACGGAGAAAGAGGCGGAGGAGCAGATCGTCAACGGTTTTCTGAAATAAACGGACCACGGGAGAGAGGACGGAGACGTCCTCTCTTTCTTTTTCCGCCGGAATGTGGTACAATACCGGAAAAATCCTTTGTAAAGGGGGGCGGGCCGTGAGGACCATTTATGTTGACCTGGGGGAACTGGACCAGTCCGGCGCGCTGGGACTCATCAGCAGTAAGGTGCAGATTCTTCCAGCTGGGGCAGTGATCCGCACGGAGCAGGCCGAGATTCGGGCGGAGGTGCCCCGGTATCAGGAGATGGCAGAGCGGGCTGGGGTATTCTTTTTCTTTGAGGATGAGGAGCTCCCGGAACTCCCATTCTTCGCGGTCCCCGGCCTGGAGCTGGCGGCCCGGGACCGGGATGGCAGCTGGTACGGCCGCTCGGAGGCCCTGGGGGAGGGTGTGTACTGCGTCACCCCGGAGGGGACTGCCTTCCGAGTGTCAGAGGACATGGGCCGGTTTTCCAGCCGCCTGCTGGCGGGGGAGGAGGTCCGGGAGATGTGGGAGCCAGCCCCAGGGCTCAGGGTGTACCCCTCCAAGGCGGAGGCGGCGGGACAGATCCGGCTGATCCCGCTCTCAGAACTGGCCCCGGAGGCACTGGAAAGGGGAGAATAGGCTGTGTATCAGATCGCTGGCGCCGCCCAGATGAAGGAACTGGACCGGCAGGCCATAGAAGAATATGGGGTCTCCTCGCTGGGGTTGATGGAGCGGGCCGCCCGGGCGGTGGCGGAGGAGGTGCGGGGACTGCTGGAGGGCGGCGGTCCGGACTTCATCGGCGGAGCCGCCTCCGTGGCGGTCCTGGGAGCAGGGGCGGAGACGGAGGAGGACCGGCGGGAGCTGGAGGCCCTTCAGGCCCTTGCGGAGGAGAAAAATCAGGATCACGCTCCCTGGGTGGGGGTGCTGTGCGGCCCCGGCAACAACGGCGGGGACGGCGTGGCCGCCGCCCGCATCCTCCGGGGCATGGGCTTTCGGGTCCGAGCCTTCCTGGTGGGAGACCGGAGGAAGATGACGCCGGACGAGCGGGCCATGGAGAAAAAGCTGGAAGAAGCTGGAGGCGCGCTGGAGGAGTTCCGGCCGGAGGACCGCCGGCAGATGCTGTGGTTGTCTCTGTGCGGCTGCCTGGTGGACGCCCTGCTCGGGGTGGGGCTCTCCCGCCCTGTGGAGGGGGACGCCCTTCTGGCTGTGCGATTGATGCAGGGAAGGTCCCCGCTGAAGCGGGTGGTGTCCTGTGACATCCCCTCCGGGGTCCACGCCGACACTGGCGCCGTATTGGGTGAGGCCGTCCGCGCGGACCGGACCGTCACGTTCACCTGCGCAAAGCCCGGCCTCTATCTGGGGGAGGGGGCCTCTTGTGCCGGACTGGTCACAGTAGCGGACATCGGCATCCCCCACAGGCTCATCTTCGGCCCCGGAGCACAGATGCGCTTCCCGGTGGGGGTGATGGGATATGAGGATGTGGTCCTGCCCCGGAGAAAGCGGGACTCCCACAAGGGGGACTACGGGCGGGTGCTGATCCTGGCAGGGAGCGTGGGCTATACCGGGGCCCCGGTGCTGGCCGCCTCCGGCGCGGTGCGCGGCGGGGCGGGCCTGGTGTCCCTGGGCGTGCCGGAGGAGATCTGGCCCATCGCGGCGGTGAAGTGTCTGGAGGCCATGCCCTTCCCCCTGCCGGCGCGGTATGAGGATATCCTGAGGCGGGCGTCGTCCTGCGAAGGGGTGCTCATCGGCCCGGGACTGGGCCGGGCGCCCCGGACGGAGCGGCTGGTCCGTTCCCTGCTGGAGGACCTGAAGGTGCCGGTGGTGCTGGACGCCGACGGCATAAACGCGCTGGACGGGCATATAGATAGTCTGGACGGACGAAGGGCTCCCACCATCCTGACCCCCCACGCCGGAGAGTTCGCCCGGCTGACCGGGCGGCCCCTGCCGCTGGAGGACCCCCTGACGGCGGCCCGGGACTTTGCCCGGGACCACCGGTGTGTGCTGGTGCTGAAGGGGCACCGCACCGTCACCGCTGCCCCGGACGGCCGGGCCTGGATCAACACCACGGGCAATCCGGGCATGTCCAAGGGGGGCAGCGGCGACGTGCTGGCCGGACTCATCCTCGCCCTGCTGGGACAGGGGTGGGAGCCGGAGCTGGCGGCCCGGGACGGCGTATATCTCCACGGGGAGGCCGGGGACCGCTGCGCCGGTAGCCTGGGGGAGTACGGTATGACGCCCGGGGACCTGGTGGAGCGGCTGCCTGAGACCCTGGAGGCCCACGTCCGGTCCGGATCCTGAATTTGGAGGTCGGAGCGGTGCGGAGATCCCTGCTGATTTGCGTACTGATGATGACCCTCTCCCTCTCCGCCTGCGGCGGAGGCGGGGGAGGCAGCGAGGCGGAGGAGCTCGCCCTCACCATCCGGGGGGAGTATCTGGCTATGACGTCCTGCGCGGCCCAGGCCGTGGTGACAGCGGATTATGGCCAGCGGGTCTACCGGTATGAGCTGTCGGCTGCGGTGAACGGGGAGGAAGCCCTCCTCACCCTGACCGCGCCGGAGACGGTGGCCGGCCTGACGGCCCGGATCGAAGAGGATGAGGGCTGGCTGGAGTACGATGGAGCCATCCTGGAGACCGGAGAGCTGGCTCCCGGCGGACTGACCCCCATGGGGGCCATCCCCGCCCTGCTGGAGACCGCTCGGTCCGGCTATCTGGACACCTGTGTCCTGGAGGAGCTGGGGGAAGTCCAGGCCCTGCGGGTGGTGAGCCGGGACCCGGAGGAGAAACAGGGCAGCGGGACGGAGACCACCCTGTGGTTCGACGCCGCCACCCACGCCCTGGTCCGGGGAGAGATCTCCCAGGATGGGGTGTGTGTGCTCCAATGCGAATTTTCTCAATTTACCAAGGAATAGAGGTTTTACCATGACAGAGACCGCGCAAATGAGGACCTGGGCGGAGATATCCCTGGACCGTCTGGCCCATAACTACCAGACTCTGCGGGCCATGCTGGCTCCGGACTGCCGCTTTTTGGGGCTGTGCAAGGCTAACGCCTACGGCCACGGGGCCCTCCAGGTGGGGCGGAAGCTGGAGGCGCTGGGGGCCGATATGCTGGCGGTGGCCTGTGTGGATGAGGCGGCGGAGCTGCGCCGCGGCGGCGTGACCATCCCCATCCTGTGCCTGGGGCAGACGCCGCCCCAGCTGGCCGAGCTGCTGCTGGAGCATGATGTGACCCAGACTGTCTCCGACCTGGAGACCGGCCGGGCCCTGGCCCGCGCGGCACAGGCTGCGGGACGGACGCTGAAGATCCACGTGAAGGTGGACACCGGCATGACCCGGCTGGGCTTTCTCTGGCGGGAGGGGGGTGAGCGGGAGACCGCCGCCGCCATTGCGGCGCTGTGCGCCCTGCCCGGCCTGGAGGCGGAGGGGCTGTTTACCCATTTTGCGGACGCCGACGGGAACGAGGAGTATACCATGGGGCAGTTCACCCGTTTCCTGGATGCCAGGCAGGCTCTGGAAGCGCTGGGGGTCCGGTTCAAAATTTGCCATTGTGCTGCCAGCGCGGCCGTGTTAAACTATCCTTGTACTCATATGGATATGGTCCGTCCCGGCATCGCCCTGTACGGCTATTATCCCGCGCCGGGACTGGAGGGACTGGACAGCTCCGGCCTGCTGCCGGTGATGGCGCTGAAGACTCGGGTGGCCGCCGTGCGGGCCGTTCCTGCGGGCACCTGTGTCAGCTACGGCTGCACTGCCCGGCTGGAGCGGGACAGCCGCCTGGCCGTGCTGCCGGTGGGCTATGGGGACGGATATCCCCGCCTGCTCTCCAACCGGATGGAGGTGCTGCTGCGGGGCCGGCGCTGCCCCGTGGTGGGCCGTATCTGCATGGACATGTGCATGGTGGACGTGACAGATGTCCCGGACGCGGTCCCCGGGGACGTGGCGGAGCTCTATGGCCGGGAGGGTCTGCTGGAGCAGGCCGCCGCGCTGGCGGGCACCATCCCCTATGAGCTGCTGTGCAACGTGAACCCCAGGGTCCCCCGGATCTATACGGGCCGGGGGGAGTGACAGGGACCGATCCCAGCTGCCCCGCATAAGATGGTATGGAGCAGCGGGCCGCCGCCCGCCGCCGGGCAGGGGCTGCGGAGTTTTTTCCCTGCATGTATAAACCTTGCCGCCCCGTGGGAAAATCATAATACAGCGTTACATAAAGACCGCTGCGGGTCCGCTGTAACGCCGTATTATCTTCCGGCGGAGTGTGAAATCACGTGGACAACAGTGTAGTCAAACGAGGCGATATTTTCTATGCCGACCTGAGCCCGGTGGTGGGCAGCGAACAGGGGGGCGTGCGCCCGGTGCTGATCGTGCAGAACGACACCGGAAACCGGCACAGCCCTACTGTCATTGCCGCCGCCATCACCTCCCAGACCGGCAAGGCGCGCCTGCCCACCCACATCTCCCTGGCCGCCATGAGCTGCGGCCTGCCCAAGGACTCGGTGGTCCTGCTGGAGCAGATCCGCACCCTGGATAAGCGCCGCCTGCGGGAGCACATGGGCCGGGTGGACGAAACGATGATGAAGCAGGTAGACACGGCCATCGCGGTGAGCTTTGGCCTTCATCCAGACACGATGGTATAAAAGTGCGCCCGTCCCGGAACTCTGGGGCGGCGCGGAACACGAAGGCGTTCCCCCATGGCCCGGCCCCGGCCGGGCTGCGGGGGAGCAGAAAAGGAGTACATAGGATGAAGCAGAACAAGAAATGGAGCATGCGGATCGCCTCCTTCTGCCTGGCCGGTGCCTGCCTCTGCGGCGGCGCGGTCCTGGCGGCGGGGGGAGATGAGTCCGACCCCCTGGTCACCCTCAGCTATCTCACCCAGACAGTCACCCCCAATATCCTCAAGCAGGTGGACGAGCAGGCGGCCAAGCGGCAGAGTGAGCTGCTGGCTCAGCTCAATACCGCCATCGCGGACTATAAGATGGCAGTGGAGGGCGGCGGGGCCTCCGGGGGGACCAGTGCCTCCTACTCCGTGGTTACTCTCACCTCCGGGCAGACGCTGGCCCTGGGGGTGGGATGCGAGGTGATGCTGCGGGTGGGCGCCGCCACCCTGGCGGCCAACACGGACCCGGGGCTGATCGACGTAAGCACCGGGGGGACGCTGAACAACGGCGGCGCGCTGACCGCCAACCACCTTTACATGGCCACCATCGCGGACCGGACAGTCCAGGCCACCGCCGCCACCGTCAAGCTGCTGGTGCGGGGAGAGTACACCGTCTCCTGAGACTGGAGCACAGACAGAGGGCCCGGCATGTCTCTTTGACATGCCGGGCCCTTTCTGATATGATCGAAGCAGAGAGAACGGAAAGCCCCGGAGATGGGAGAGTCAGAGAGTGGAGGCGCATTTTCCCCGCGGAGGGGGACGCCGGTAGAGAGGAGAGAACGTGTCTATGGCTGTTAAAATGCTTCTGATTGCTATATTGATCGCTGTGCTGATGACGCTCTTCAGTGGGATCTACCCAGGCTCTGTCCTGTATGGTTGGCTGGACCAAAACGGTCTGAACTTCGTATGGGCCGGACTGACAGCGGGGATCATAGCCGCCTGCCTGGTCCTGTACCGCCGGAGGAAAAAGTGATCGTATTATGAGTATGAAAGACAAGGCCCCTTTTTATAAAAGGGGCCTTCCATGAAACAAAACTTGGAATTCCTTGCGGAGCACCCCTGTATGGCAGCGAAAGGCCGGACCTCTGCCTGAATGTGAGTGAGCTGCTGGAGCTGATCCAATGACTCCTTGGGAAACCGCATAGCGGCGGCCTCTTTCGCGGATGCCGGACAGCGGTTCCGGGCCGGTCAGGAGGTTGCGCCTTCCTCGTCTTCCTCCTGCACACCGCCCTGGCACACGCCGGCGGAGGAGGCTGGGGAGATGGCGTTCCGGCCGTACTTGGCCCGAATCTGGTCCAGCGTCCGGTCCAGGCGTTCCAGGCGGTCCCGCCTGGGGGCGTCTGCCTGGCCCAGCAGGTCCAACTGGACGCCAGCCTGGTCCTCGGAGATCAGATAGAGGGCGGTCACCGTCAGGGCACGGACGGGACTGTCCATGTTCCAGCAGCCCTCCGCCAGGGAGACGGCGGCCTGGGACAGCTCCCGGGCCAGGCAGGTGGGGGGCTCCAGCCGGCGCTGGCGGCTGATATCCCGGAAATCCGGGTCCCGGATGGCCAGAGAGACGCCGGCAGCCTTCATCCCTGCCCGGCGCAGGCGGACGGCCACCCGGTCGGACAGCATGGCGATGCCGGAGCAGATCTCCTCCCGGCCGGACAAGCTGCGGGGGAAGGTAAGGCCGTTGCCAATGGACTTGGGTGCGTTCTCCTGACAGGCGGAAGAGACGGGACTGCGGTCCAGCCCGTTGGCGTAGGCATGGAGCTGCCTGCCGTGGCGCCCCAGCAGGGAGAACAGGGCTTCCCGGTCAAACCGGGCCAGATCGCCGATGGTCCGCACCCCGAACCGCTTCAGGGTGTCTGCCGCAGCCCGGCCCACATAGAGCAGGTCGGTCACCGGCAGAGGCCAGACCAGGGCACGAAAGTTATCCGGCGAGATCAGGGTGACGGCGTCCGGTTTTTTGTAGTCGCTGCCCAGCTTGGCAAACACCTTGTTGAAGGAGACTCCCACCGAGATGGTCAGGCCCAGCTCCCCCCGCACCCGACGGCGGAGCTGGTGGGCCAGGGCCAGGGGGTCCCCGCCGAAGAGGTGGAGAGAGCCAGTGACGTCCAGCCAGCTCTCGTCGATGCCGAAGGGTTCCACCAGATCGGTGTACTCCTGATAGAGCTGGTTTACCTGGCGGGAGAACTCCCGGTACTTGTCGTGGTGGGCGGGAAGGAGAACCAGCCTGGGACACTTTTTCCGGGCCTGCCAGATGGTCTCCGCGGTCTTGATACCGAAGGCCTTGGCAGGCTCGTTTTTTGCAAGGATGATGCCGTGGCGGCTGGCCGGGTCGCCGCACACCGCCACTGGGAGGTGGCGCAGTTCCGGGTGGTCCAACAGCTCCACCGAGGCGTAAAAGCTGTTCAGATCACAGTGAAAGATGACACGGTCCACCGGGCGCTCCCCCCTTATTAGGATGTCCTTATTATATCCCTTTGGGCCATGGAAGTCAAACCTTTGTTCGATTCCTCTTGACGGAGCGATCTGGATATGCTATGGTGAAAATAGGAAAGGAGGTGGGGAGATGGAGTATCTTCCGGCTAAACATCTGCTCCACCGCAGCCGGGACACCCGGTGGTTCGGGACGGATCACACCATGAATATCTATCGGGGGTGCTGCCACGGGTGCCTGTACTGCGACAGCCGCAGTGCCTGCTATCAAACCCCGGACTTTGATACGGTAAAGGCCAAGGCAGACGCCCTGCGCATCCTGCGGGACGACTTGGCACGGAAGGTCCGGCCCGCCTTCATCGCTACCGGGGCCATGAGCGACCCCTACAACCCCTTTGAGGCGTCCCTCCAGCTGACCCGACACGCCCTGGAGCTGATCGACGCCTACCGGTGCGGGGCGGCCATTGCGACCAAGAGCGACTTGATCGTCCGGGACGGGGACATTTTGGACTCCATCGCCCGGCACTCGCCGGTGATCTGCAAGCTCACCATCACCACCACGGATGACGCCCTGGCGGCCCGGCTGGAGCCCGGGGCGCCCTCCCCCTCCCGGCGGCTGGCCGCTCTCCGGGAGCTGGCGGACCGGGGACTGTTTGCCGGGGTGCTCCTGATGCCGGTACTGCCCTTCCTGGAGGACACGGAAGAGAATGTGCTGGAGGTGGTGGAGCGGGCGGCGGAGGCAGGGGCATCTTTTGTCTACCCAGCCCTCGGCGTGACCATGCGGGAGGGCCAGCGGGAGTATTTCCTACAGGGGCTGGAGGACGCCTTCCCCGGGCAGGGGCTGCGGGCCCGCTACCTCCGGCGGTACGGGGACCGGTATTGGTGCGCCAGCCCCAGGGCCAGACGGCTGTGGGAGGTGTTCTCTCACAGGTGCGGTCAGTTGGGCATGCGGTACCGTATGGAGCAGATCGTCTCCGCAGCCACCCGGGACTATGGGGACCGGCAGCTGAACTTTTTTTGACGGAAAATACAGAAAAGGAGCGGGACAGATGAAATATACGGCAGTGGTGCTTTCTGTGGCGGATGTCAAGGCCGCCAGAGGATTTTATGAGGATCTGTTCGGATTGGAGGTCTGCCAGGACTATGGGATCAACGTATCCTTTACCTGCGGGCTCTCCCTCCAGCAGGAGTTTGACTGGCTGGTGGGGCTGCAGAAGGAGCGGATCGGGAAAAAGAGCAACAACATGGAGCTTTGCTTTGAGACGGAGGACCTGGACCATTTTCTGGAGCAGCTGAGACGATACCCCGGGGCAGAGCGCCTGGGGGACGTGGTGGAGCACGGCTGGGGACAGCGGGTGGTCCGCTTTTATGATTTGGACGGGCACCTGGTGGAGGTGGGGGAGGACATGGGCATGGTGGTCCGTCGTTTCCTCCGCAGCGGGATGACCATGGAAGAAGTGTCCAACAGGATGGATGTCTCCATGGGGGACCTGAAGAAGCTGCTGGAGAGAGACACCGGCGGCCACTCCTGAGCGTTCCGGCCGGAATGAAAAGCCATTGACGAACCGCTGCCTGGGCCTTACAATGGCGGTGCGGGAATAAAAACACATCATGGTTGGTAGTCCATGAGCGGGCCGCGCTCCCGTCAGTAGCCCTCCCTCCCGGGTCGTCCGTTTCCCGACACAAGTGTTTGGGAGGAATCGAATATGGACTGGAACGTGAGCAGCTTTACGGTGTGCTTTCAGCCCCCCTTCTGGGTGGGGATCGCGGAGCGGTGGACGGCGGACGGCTATGAGGCCGCCCGGGTAGTCTTTGGACCAGAGCCCTCCGACGCCCAGATCTACCAGTGGCTGGGGGTGGAGTGGCACAAGCTGCGGTTCAGTCCTGCCGCTCCGGGGGAGCGGGCCAGAGTCCGGCCGGAAAACCCAAAGCGTGTCCGGCGGGAGGCCAGAAAGACCCTGGAGAGCTCCGGAGCTGGCACCAGAGCCCAGCAGGCCCTGGCCAGAGAGCGGGAGCAGGCGGGAGAACGGCTCCGCCAGGAGCGGCGGCAGCGCCGCCTCCAGTCGGAGGAGGAGCGGTTCCGTCTGCGCCAGCAGAAAAAGCGCGAAAAAAAGAGGGGGCGGTGACGCCCCGGGACCGGGGGGGGGGGGGGGGGGGGGGGGGGCGGGGGAGATCTCCCGCGGCCCTCCGGCATGAAAATAGGTGAAATGACATATGAGAAGTTTCAATAGACCCATTCGCGTCAATAATACATGTGCAAAATAGACAGGAGTGACGGGAAAATCTTTGTCAGATATGGAGAAGATTTTTTCTCCCTTGAGAGTTTTTGTAGGGATTTGAAGCGGGGCTGGTATCCTGTGCCTATCCGGAGCAGAAAGAAGACGCGCTCCGGCCATTCTAGGAGAGAAAAGGAGACAGAGAGATGACCATTGAACTGAATGTCCTCCAGACGACAGGGCTGGCCATGCTGCTGTTCGTGCTGGGCCGCTTTATCGTGAACCACGTGGGATTCCTGCGGCGCTGCTGCATCCCGGCCCCCGTGGTGGGAGGGCTGATCTTCGCCATTTTCCACCTGGTGGTCCATCAGACGGGACTGCTCACCCTGACCTTTGACGAGACGCTGAAAAATGTGTTCATGATCTGGTTCTTCACCAGTGTAGGGTACGGGGCCAGCTTCAAGGTGCTGCGCAGGGGCGCGGGACCGGTGCTGGTGTTCCTGCTGCTGGCCACCGTCATGATCACGATGCAGAACTTTGTGGGCGTAGGCTTCGCCCAGCTGTTCGGCTTGGATGACCCCCGGCTGGGCCTGTGCATGGGCTCCATTCCCCTGGTGGGCGGCCACGGCACTTCCGGCTCCTTCGGGCCCCAGTTCGAGGCGGCCGGTGTGGCGGGAGCCGAGGTGGTGGCCATCGCCTGCGCTACCTACGGCCTGGTGTCCGGTAGCCTGATGGGCGGCCCCATCGCCCGGGCGAAGATCAAAAAGTATGGTCTGCACTCCTCCGTGAAGGCGGAGGCCGTGGAGACCGTGGAGACGGTGCAGGAGCCCAGCCCGGCCAAGGACCAGGGTGCGGACAGCATCCTGAAGGCATTCATCCTGCTGATCATTGCCGCCGGCATCGGCACCTATATCAATGCCTACTTTGACGGCAAGATCACCCTGCCCACCTATATGGGCGCCATGATCGTGGCGTTGATCATTCGCAATGTCAGCGACTGGCGGAAGATCGAGCTGCCCATGCACGCCATCGACATCAGCGGAAATGTCTGCCTGAATATCTTCCTGGCCATCGCCCTGATGACCCTGAAGCTGTGGGAGCTGGCGGCCTTGGCGGTGCCCATGATCGTCACCCTGCTGGTGCAGACCCTCATCATGTTCCTGTTCGCCTCCTTCATAGTATTCCGGGTCATGGGACGGGACTATGAGGCGGCCTGCATGACCACCGCTTTCTGCGGCTTCGGCATGGGCGCGACCCCCAACGCCATGGCCAACATGCTCAGCGTTACCGGCCAGTATGGCCCCGCGCCCAAGGCGTTCTTCGTGGTGCCCATTGTGGGAGGCATGTTTGTGGACTTCACCAATACCGCCGTCCTCTCCATGTTCCTGAATTTCCTGCCCAAATGAGGGCAGACCAAAAGCTCCCACCGCCTGCGGGCGGTGGGAGCTTTGCCGCTTTTTCGAGAAAGATGCAGTCTGCCGCGGACAAACCTCACACTGGCAGCCTGAGCAGTGTTTTTCCCGACACGCATGTCGCCGGGGAAAACGGATCAGAACTGAATTCACGCCTGCGGGAGCGAACTCTGCGAGGCTTTTTCCGTGGGAGGCCGACGGCTATGATCTGGGCGGGGGTCAGTCCGGCCCGTTCTGCCGGGCGGCGGCCAGGCGCTCCGCCTCTTTTTTTCGCTTCTTGGCCAGATATCGGTCCTCCTCGCTGAACACACAGCCGCAGTATTTCTGCATATAGAAGCCGTGGTCCCGGGCAAACTGCTGCCCCTCCCGGAAGAGGGGGCGGAAATCCCGGTACAGGAATTCCACGCCGTACTCCCCGCCCATGGCCCGGGCCACGGCGCAGATGGCCTCGTGGTTCTGGTAGGGGCTGATGAGCAGGGAGGTGGTGAAGCTGTCAAAGCCGTGCTCGGCGGCATAGCGGGCGGTCTCCTCCATCCGCACCCGATAGCAGTAGGCGCAGCGGCCGTCGATGTTGTCGGCTACATGCTGGACGAACTGGCGCAGACCGTAGTCATTGACTACCACCAGAGGGAGGGAGATCTCCCTGGCGTAGTCCTCCAGGCAGGTTTTTCGGCTGCGGTACTCGGTATAGGGGTGGATATTGGGATTGTACCAGAAGCCGGCCAGCTCGATGCCCTCCTCCCGCAGGGCGGCGATGGGGCGGTTGGCGCAGGGGGCGCAGCAGATATGCATCAGCGTCTTCATGTCAGTCTCCTTGTTCTGGGTCGAGGATCTGGACGGGGACGCCCTGACGCATGGCGTAGGCCAGGGTCTGGGCGGTTCCGCCCTTGGGCACGCCGTCATAGACCGACAGCACCAGGGCAGAGCGGTCCACCATATAGCGGTTCCGCCGCTGCATACAGAAGCGGTCATAGCGGTGCTGGACCAGAGTCTCGAAGTCGCACTGGTCCAGAATGGCCTGATACCGGTGCCGTTCTGCCTCAGGCCAGGCGTCAGCCTGGCTCTCGCAGGGGCGGGCGGCCTCCAGGGTGACGCCGGAGCGGCACAGGCGCAGGGCCAGCACCGCCTCCGCAAAGTACAGGTCCGTCCCCCGGGCCATGCCGCAGATGAAGTGGCGCATCCCCTGGGTGTAGGCTCCCTCCACCGCCTGGGTCAGACGGCGCTTCAGCGTCAGACAGCGGGGGTCCGACTCCCGGCTGCCCCAGGGCAGCTTGTCCGGGCGGTGCCCGGTGAAGCAGCAGGTGGTGGCGCGGTCCACGGGCATCCCTCCCGGCAGTTTTTTTCTATTGTAATCTGAATAGGGAGGATTGTCAACGGAGATAGAAAATTTGTTCGAGGCACTCAGCTGAAAAAGTCCCGCACCGCATCAGCTGCTGCCAGGCCGTTGGAGGCCAGCGCCGGATGCGCCCCATGGTCGAATAGGCACATCCTGGCCTGGGGCAGGATCTCCAGAATATGCTGGTATTCCGCCTCCAGATCTTTCCGGCACATGACGTCCTCCCGGCTGCCCATCAGCAGTAGGGGGGCCTGCAGTTCGTCCAGGGGCCTGGAGAAAAGGGGGAGGCCCTCCCGGGCGCACCGGACCAGAGATCGGGTGTCACGGTCCACCACTTCCTCCCAGTCCGCTCCCTGGCACCATTGGTAAAACTGACGCGCCTGGTGGGACGCTTTGGCTGCGGCCCGCTCCTCCAGCAGCTCCCGGTCAAAGCCGCGGTGAAGGGTGCGGCCATCAAAGCTGTCGGCCACGATCCCCCGCACCAGATCAGGGTGCTCCAGCCCCGCGTTCAGGGCGGCCCAGGCACCGCCGCTGGTCCCCACCAGAAAGACGGGACCAAGGCCCAGGTGCCTGATCAGAGCGGCGGCCTGCCTGCCCTGGTCGATCCAGAGCTGGGGTGGAAGCTCCGGCATCCGCTGAGAGCGCCCGCTGCCCAAAAAATCAAGCAGGATACAGCGAAAGCAGGGGGTATAGAAGGGGAGCAGAAACTGAAACATCTGGGAAGAGGCGGTGTTCCCGTGGAGGAACAGGAGGGGAGGACCCACACCGGAGCAGGTGTAGAAGCAGCGCTTCCCCTGATAGAAAAAATAGGGCAAAGGAAAGCACCTCCTTAATTCGGATCGGAGCAGAGGGGGAAGACGGCGGAAAGGCGCGGCGGTGCGGTCAGCCGCGGCAGCGGGACGAGGCGAAGGCGAGGATCAAAGAGGGAAGGATAGAGGCGATCAAGGGGCCCCATTGGGTGGACCAGGAGGTGAGGGAGAGGGGGACCCAAACGATGCCCAGGCAGATGCAGGCGGCGGAAAATAGGAGCTGCCGCCTCCGAGAGTGGTGCTGGGGGACATAGGGGTACAGATGGAGAGCCCAGGCAACGCCCTGCCAGAGATTATACAGGCCCAGCAGAAAGACAGAGGGGGTGACCACAGGCAGGAGACAGAAGATGCACGCGAGAAAACCAGCCAGAGTGAGGAAGACATAGACACCCCAGTAGATCCATTTTTTCATGCCGCGATCCATGTGAGAGACCTCCTTGTCCGCCCGGTGCCGGATGGCAGACAGCTCATCCGGGCTTTGCCAACAGTATAGCACAGGGACGTCCCGTGTTCCATGCTTTTTCTTGCCGAAATGGCGGGGCGGGGCCCGCGAGAAGAGAAGCGGGGGGGGGGGGGGGGGGGGGGGGGGGGGGGGGGGGGGGGGGGGGGGGGGGG